>DATIPS010000058.1 GCA_035471805.1 Acidimicrobiia bacterium
CGCCCTACATAGTCACGATCATCGTCGTCGCCGGAGTCGTCGGCAGGGCCCGTCCACCGGCGGCCGATGGCCCGCCCTATATCCAGGATTGAGCCGGAGTCGGCTCGTTGCGCTCAGCTACCGGGCTTCCCGTAGAACTCCAGCTCTGCCAGCGCCAGCTCCGAGAACGGTATTCCGACGTTCCCGGTGGCTGGGTCGGTATAGGCCTCGGCAGGATAGGTTCCGGTGACCCTGATGGTCAGCTCGGTCGTGGCCAGTGTCTGGATCCTCACCGATTGAGGCTGCGATCTGTCGTCCAGTGTGAAGTTGAACGGCGACGTCACATCGTTGGCGATGATCTCGAGGTCCTTGATCCGGTAATTCCTCTTGAACTTCTCCTCATCGGTCACGTTCATGATGACGATCGTCTCGAGTTGGACGGGAGAGCCGAAGGTGATGACGAACTCTGCGCCTTCGCCTTCGAGGCTCTTGTCGTTCCAGTAGGTCTCGACAGATTCATCCTTGAGGTTCTCGCATGGAAGGCTGTCGAACTCCGAGGAGCATGAGATCAGCAGCACCGGCAGCTTCTGGGTGGCAGGGACCGTCGCAGGGGTGGCGACGGTACTGGAGGTGTCGGTGGCGGCCGTGTCTTCAGGAGAGTCCCCGGTGAGGGCACCGAAGGCCCATGCAACGAGGAGAACTCCTGCCAGGACGAGGGTGATCATGATCGCCGCGCGCACTCCGGCGGACACCTGGAGGAGCGGCTGCGGCGCAATCGGGAGTGGGCCCTGTGAGAGGCGAGCCCCGCACTCTTCGCAGTGCCGGTTCGTTTCCGGGTTGCCTGCGCCACACGACGGGCAGGTCACCGAGTCGTAGGGAATGCTCGCCACGCCGGAGCCGGCGTCGTCCAGATAATCGTCCGGCGGCGCGCTGTCGAGATCGAACTGCTCGAACTCGTCATCCGCCAGGGGATCGACCCATTGACCGCATTGCGGACAGAACTGATCATCTGAGAAGTGGGTTCCACAGTTAGTGCAAGTGTGTTCGCTCAACCAGAGTCCTTCCGTCGTGGGTTATTGTGCCATGCATCGATGGTGCTTTGGGCGATCAGGACCGCTGAAACATGGACTCCGGGAGATTATGTCGGTCTCCTGGTGCTGTTGACGGTCACTTCGGCAGCCGGCTACTGGCTGCGTCGAGCTCGCAACGGCAGGGATTGAGCTCTTCACCCGTTGCGCAGTCCGCCCCTTTTCCGTCACATGCCGTCGATAAGATCGCCGCATGACGTTTCATTGCGGCGAATGTGGCTATCGATCAGGGAAGTGGATGGGCTTCTGTCCACAGTGCCGGTCGGATGCCGGCTTGGTCGAAGATGACCGGGCTCGACACTCCCGACCTATTCCGACGCCCGTTCCGCTTGCGGCTGCCGGCAAGAAGAACGTGGTGCGAGCGGCCGTCGGGATTGCCGAGATCGACCGGGTGCTCGGCGGAGGCTTAGTACCAGGCTCGGTTGTCCTCGTGGGCGGCGAGCCCGGTGTCGGCAAGTCGACCCTGCTCCTGCAGATGGCCGGGAGCCTTGCAAGTTCAGGCAGAAAGGTGTTGGTCGCGACTGCCGAGGAGTCCGAGGATCAGGTGGGGTTGCGGGCCCATCGCCTGGATGTGAGCGACGATGATGTCTTCCTGCTCGCAGAGGAGGATGTCGATACCGTCATTGCGGCAACCGAAGAGCTGCGCCCCGATGTACTGATCGTCGATTCGATTCAGGCTGTGAGTGTCGCCGAGGTGGGGAGCGGAGCGGGCTCGGTGGCTCAGGTTCGGGAATGCGGCGCTCGTCTCACGAGGTTCGCCAAGACGCAGGAAGTAGCGGTGGTATTGGTCGGCCATGTCACCAAGGACGGCGGGATAGCCGGGCCCAAGCTGCTCGAACACATGGTTGACGTTGTGTTGTACCTCGAGGGGGAGTCCGACCGGGGTTTGCGGACACTGCGCAGCCTCAAGAACCGATTCGGCGCCACCCATGTAGTTGGGCTCTTCGAAATGGCCACCGGCGGCCTCATCGAGGTTGCCGACCCTTCCGCAGTCTTCCTGGCAGGATGGCGCCATTCGGTGGCGGGATCCGTGGTGGTGCCTGCAGTCCAGGGTCGACGGCCGGTGCTGGTCGAAGTCCAGGCTCTCGTCGCCCCCACGAGGCTCGTCCAGCCGCGCCGCAGCACCCGCGGTTTGGAAGCAGCCCGCCTCCACCAGCTGCTCGCGGTCCTGGCCCGGCATGGGGGTATCCCATTCGACGATCGCGAGGTCTACGTCGGCCTCGTGGGCGGCCTGCGCGTGGTCGAGCCGGCAATCGACGTGCCGGTTGCCCTGGCGCTGGTCTCTTCGCTGCTCGATAGGCCGCTCGGCAAGCTGGCCGCCTGGGGTGAGGTAGGCCTCACCGGAGAGATCAGAGCGGTGCCTCATGAATCCCGTCGCCGGGAGGAAGCCCAGCGGTTGGGGGTGGAGCGAATAGTCGCTCCTTCCGACGTTGCCTCATTGCCGGAAGCGCTCGAGTGGGCGGCCCTGACTCCCGGCAGTTGATCGCCGGACTGCTGCGGGTCGACCGTTACCTGCCGCCCCCCCGGCACGTGTAGTACCCTCTGCAGGAAATGTCTGGTCCCGTCACTCTTCACCAAGTTCTCGAACGCTTGGCACCGGGAACTCCGCTGAGGCAGGCCGTCGAGCGCACCATCCAGCAGCGAAACGGTGCACTCGTCATCCTGGGTTTCGATGCGAGCGTCGAGGGACTCTGTAGCGGCGGTTTCGAACTCGCCAACTCGGCGTTCACCCCGGCCAAGCTTGCCGAACTGGCGAAGATGGATGGGGCAATCGTGATGAACAATGCCGGCGATCAGATACTCCGCGCCAACGTGCACCTCTTGCCGGATCCAAAATACGGTACGGATGAGACCGGCGCCCGCCATCGGACTGCCGAACGGACCGCCCAGCACACGGGCAAGCCGGTTCTCAGCGTGAGCGAGGATCGTCGTACGGCCACCCTGTTCATCGACGGAACCAAGCATGAACTCCTCAGTCCGACTCTTGTGGCCGCCAGTGTCAATCAATCTCTGCAGACTCTCGATCGGTTCCGGAGGCGCCTGGACGACGCAGAAGAGATACTCACTCGCTCGGAGATGGCGGATCTCGTCACGTTTCGCACGGTTCTGGCGGTGCTGCAGCGATCTGAGCTGGTGCGGAGGATCGGCCAGGAGATCAAACAGGACGCGGTCGGCCTTGGCGAGGAGGGAAGTCTTATCGCCCTCCAGATCGCCGATCTGATTCATGGGGTCGATGAGCTTCGAGAACTCATTCTCGCCGACTATGTTCGCCCCAATCGTCGTAGTCGGGTTCTGGGAGCGCTCAGCGACCTCGAAGCTATTCCGACGGTGGATCTGACCAGCGCCGAGGCCGTGGCCCAGGCGCTCGGCCTGGACCAGCCGGACAACGAGGCGAATGCACGCGGCCTACGGCTCCTGTCACAAGTTCCCAGGCTCCCCGATACTGTCCGCACGGCTCTGGTCAGGCACTTCCGCAATCTTCAGGGATTGCTCTCTGCTTCGGCGGCCGATCTCGAGCGAGTGGAAGGTGTTGGGGCTGCGCGAGCCGAACAGATCCGGCAGTTCTTCGATCGGATGCAGGACCGAACACAGATGTGGCAGTCGACCTTCCCCGACTGACGGGCTGCGGCCGACGCGAGGTACACTGGCTCGCCCCAACGAGAGTGTCCATGGCAACAAAGAAGACCCCTGCAACTGAAAAGCCTGCCGCCGCTGCCTCGAAGAAGGCGGCCGTTGCCAAGTCCGCAACCAAGACTGCGGCTGCCAAGAAATCTACAGCCGGGAAGCCGGCGGCGAAGAAGCCCGCGGCGGCCGCCAAACCCGCTGCTTCAAAGAAGACCACCGCCGCCAAGAAGCCCGCCGCCAAGAAGCCCGCGGCGGCCGCCAAGCCCGCTGCTTCCAAGAAGCCCGCCGCCAAGAAGACGGCGTCCGCCCCAACTCCCGCGGCCAAGCAGGCGGCCGTTGCTGAAGCTGCGGGCAAGACTGCTGCACCGCGGCGCAGGAAGAAGGCGTCGCCGTTCAGCGTCGGCGACAAGGTAGTCCATCCGCATCACGGAGCTGCCGTGATCACCAAGAAGACCAAGCTTGAAGTTGCCGGAGAGAAGCGCGACTATTTCGTCCTGGCGATCGCCACCGACCAGCTCACCGTCTCCGTCCCCATCGACAATATCGAGGAGACCATTCGGCCGGTCATCTCCAAAGCTGCCGCCAAGCGAGTCTTTCAGCTCTTCAAGGACGACCCGCAGGAGGCCGGAAGTAACTGGTCGCGTTGGTACAAGGTCCTGAACGAGAAGATGACGAGTGGCGACATTTACCAGGTTGCCGAAGTCGTCAGGGACCTGACGTTCGCCCAGCAGACGAAAGGCATCTCGCCCGCACTCAAGCGCATGCTGAGCAAGGCCCGGCTCACCCTCACGAGCGAGCTCCAGTTCGCGCTGGCCATCGACGAAGAAGAGGCAACCAAGAGGCTCGACAGGGCGCTTCCCAAAGTAGAGATCGAAGAAAGTTAGGGAGGGCCGCTGTGGTCGTTGAGGCCGTTCGCCTGCTGATCACGTTGGTCTTGACCGCCGTCGGTTTCCAGCTCGGAGATGCCCTTTCCGACCGTTATCCGGAAGCTTTTGGGTTGTCGGATACGGCGTCCGTGGTCGGTGCAGTCCTGGGGGCCGGAGTCGGCTATGTAGGCGGCGGGATATTCGGCCGCGCCTTTCGAGTCCGCCTCGAGGTAGCGCCGGAGCGATTGGTGGCACGGGTTTCCGGACCGAGCCTCTTTGCGGGGGCATTCGGGGTGGTAGCCGGCTTGCTCGTGGGGATTGTCATCTCGATTCCCGTCGTCCTGCTTCTTCCCCCGGCGATCGGCTGGCCGCTGGCGGCTCTCGCCGTACTGCTGCTCATCCTGATAGCCGTCCGGGTCTTCATGGCGCGAGCCGAGGATCTGCTCGCGGTAGCGGGTCTGCGCAGCCGGGGGCCTCTGCGGGCCGTCACTCTCGAGGAGGATGAGCGGGCACATCTGATCGACTCTTCGGCGGCCATCGACGGCCGCCTGCTGGCGCTCGTCCAAACCGGCCTGGTGGAAGGCCGATTGTGGGTCCCGGCTTTCGTCGTCGACGAGCTGCAGGGTCTCGCCGATGCCGGTGACGCCGGTCTGCGGCGACGCGGGCGTCGGGGACTCGAGGCACTCGAAGCGCTGCACAGCGCTACGCCCGAGTTCATGGTTCTCGAAGAGACCGTGCCCGAGTTCGACGAGGTCGACGCCAAACTGCTCCAACTCGCTTCCAGGGCCGGCGCCCGCCTGGTCACAACGGACTACAACCTTTCGAAGGCGGCGGAACTGCGCGGCATAGTCGTTCTCAATCCGAGCGTTGTGGGGGAGAAGCTGAAGCCGATCGTCAGCACCGGGGAGACTCTCACCGTGACCATCTCCAAGCCCGGCAAGGGAGCCGGGCAAGGTATCGCCTATCTGGACGACGGGACGATGGTGGTTGTGGAGGAGGCAGGCAGCCTGGTAGGCCATGACATCGAGGTGGTGGTGACCAGTACTACGAGGACGGCAGTGGGCCGGATGTTGTTTGCCCGCCCCGCTTCATGAGCATCTCAGGAATCGTCGTTGCCGCAGGTTCAGGGCGTCGGTTCGGCGCCATGAAGCAACATGTGGAACTCGACGGTGTGCCGGTGTGGCAGTGGGCGCGAAGGGCACTGATCGAGGGCGGTGTCGATGAAGTCGTCGTCGTCGGTCCGGTCGAGGGCGGCATTCCCGGTGGCTTGCGCCGGCGCGACTCGGTGGCGGCCGGTCTCGGCGAGATTTCCGATCAGGCGACTTTCGTTCTCGTGCATGATGCGGCGCGGCCGCTGGCGAGCCCCGACTTGGTAGATCGAGTCATCAAACGTCTGCAGGAAGGGGATGTCGACGGAGTTGTTCCGGTTGTTCCAGTCCGGGACACACTGAAAGAAGTCTCCGGGCAAGACATCGTCCGCACCGTCGACCGTTTGAACCTGGTCACCGCACAGACACCCCAGGGTTTCCGCGTCTCGACGCTCGCCCGAGCACACGCATCGATCACTGCAGATGCCAGCGACGACGCGTCGATGGTCGAAGCCGCAGGGGGCACCGTGGCCTGGGTTGCCGGCGATCCGGGTAATTTGAAACTGACATTTCCAGAGGACCTGAAGGTTCTGGAGGCCCTGTTGTGAGCAGTGTCGGCTGGGGCTACGACGTTCATGCGTTTGGTGGGCTCGGACCGCTGGTACTGGCCGGAGTGATCATCGATCCGGATCGAGGATTGGCCGGGACATCCGATGCGGACGTCGTGGCGCACGCCGTTTGTGATGCGCTTCTCGGTGCGGCCGCATTGGGTGATCTGGGGCAGCTCTTCCCGTCATCCGACCCCCGGTGGCTGGGGGCAGATTCGATGGCCTTGCTGGGCGATGTGGTCGGCCGCTTTGTCGGCGCCGGGTTCGCCGTCTTGCATCTCGATGTGTCCGTGGTTGCGGAGCGGGTTCGAATCGCGCCGTATCGGACTGCCATGCGAGAGCGTCTGGCCGCCGCTTTGGAAGTCGGAATCGACAGGGTCTCTGTCAAAGCGACAACCACAGACGGCCTCGGTTTCGTGGGCCGCGATGAGGGACTTGCCGCAGTGGCGGTGGTGACCGCCTCGGGACCCGCCTAGCATCCGGTCCCGCATGCAGTTCTTCAACACACTCGGACGGACCATGGAGACGTTCGTTCCTCGCGATCCGGGCAAGGTTTCGATGTATGTGTGCGGTCCCACAGTGCAATCCGAGCCCCACCTTGGCCATGGGCGGGCGGCTGTGGCGTTCGATGTGATTCGCCGCTATTTGAGGTGGCGGGGGTTCGAGGTGACTCATGTCCAGAATGTCACCGACATCGAAGACAAGATCATCGCCGCGGCAAACGAACGCGGGGTGCCGGTAGCCGACCTCGCCGCGGAGATGACCGCGCGCTTTGATGCCGCGTATCGCAGCCTCGGGGTCGAACGACCCGACATAGAGCCCCGGGCAACAGAGCATATAGACCAGATGCTCGACCTGATCTCAACTCTCGTCGAGCGTGGCCTGGCGTATTCCGCCGGCGCCGACGTCTACTTCGCAGTCCGATCCCTGCCCGGGTACGGGAAGCTCTCCGGAAGAAACCTGGACGACCTTCTGGCGGGTGCACGTGTCGCAGTGGGTGAGGACAAGCGAGACCCTCTCGACTTCGCATTGTGGAAGGGAGCGAAAGAGGGGGAACCCCGGTGGGATTCTCCTTGGGGTCCGGGTCGACCCGGCTGGCACATCGAGTGCTCGGCGATGGCGGCCGAGTATCTGGGCGACGGCTTCGACATCCACGGTGGGGGAGTGGACCTGATATTCCCGCATCACGAGAACGAGATCGCTCAATCTGAGGGTGCAGGGGCAGCCTCTTTCGCCCGCTACTGGTTGCACAACGAGATGCTGAACCTCGGTGGAGAGAAGATGGCCAAGTCCACCGGCCACGTCATCGACCTCGCCACGGCCATCAGTCTGTTCGGGGGGCCAACGGTCCGGCTTTTCTACCTGCGCGCTCACTATCGGTCTCCGCTCGAGTACTCGGAGCAACTGCTGAAGGACGCCGGAGCTTCGCTGGAGCGGTTGCAGGCTTTCCACCGTCGTTCTGTCGTCAGTGAGTCTCCGGCGGACCCGCAGCTGATGGGGCGGTTCACCGCGGCGATGGACGATGACTTCAACACCCCGGACGCGCTCGCCGTCGTCTTCGAGGCGGTGAAAGAGGGGAACCGCCGGCTCGACGAGGACCTCGATGCCGGTCCGGCGATCACGGCGTTTTCCTCGATGATCGCCGTCCTCGGCCTGGATCTGACGGGCACGGTTGGTGATGATCTGGGCGGGCCGCTCGGGGCGATCGCCGACCGATTCGGTGTCAAAGGCTCCTCGACCGACGAGATCATCGCCGGTCTGCTGGCATTGCGAGCACGGGCGAGGGATGAGCGGGACTGGGCGACCTCGGACGGCATTCGCGACGATCTGGCCGATATCGGAGTGATTGTGGAGGACGGGGTCGATGGTGCCCGCTGGCATCGGGGATAGCGTCGAAGGAGTTCATGCGGTGCGGGCGGCGCTGGCAGCGGGCCGTGTCGACAAACTGCTGGTCGATCGGCGCCGGCGAGACGACGTCGACGGCATGGTCGGTACGTCCGCAGTCCCCGTCGAGTTTGTCGACGATATCCGAGCCCACGCGCGGACCGAGGTTCCGCAAGGATTCGTCGCCCGATGTCGTCCAATCGCAACGGTCTCGCTGGAGGAGGCGATAGGGCTTGCCGATCCGCCGGCTCTGATGGTGCTCGATCACGTGGAGGATCCGCACAATCTCGGGGCGGTGGCGCGTTCGGCGGGCGCCGCCGGAATACCCGCCCTCGTCGTCGGTGGTCGGAGATCGGCACCCATAGGGGCGGTGGCATTCAAGGCGGCCGCCGGTGCGCTGGAGCATGTGCGCGTGTGCATCGTCAACTCGATCCCGGACGGAGTGGCGAGATTGAAGAAGGAGGGCGTATGGACCGTCGGGCTGGCCGCGCACGCGGCGGACAGCCTCTTCGGACTGCCGCTCCTCACCGAACCGGTCGCCATCGTCGCCGGCGCCGAGGGCAAGGGATTGAGCCGGCTCGTGGAACAGCGGGTCGACGTGCGGGCCTCTATTCCGATGAGCTCCGGTGTCGAAAGCCTCAACGTCTCGGTGGCGGCTGCGCTGGCGATGTTCGAGATCGGCAGAGCGCGCGGAAGCCTATGACGGTATGCGGGTCTGTTTCGGCAGGCCCGTGTCAGTCCGAACACGCGCCTTCTTGAACCAGGAGCGCATGACCCCCACGACTCACTGGTCGCGCGACCCGATCATGCCGCCGAATCCGGCATGGTCTGCGGTCATTGATGGCTGGGGCCCAGCATCGCCCTGGCGAACTCGCCCCACACTCGTGCCATCCCGTTGATCGCATGGATCAGCACAAACCCGACCAGAACGGCCAACACTGCCAGCACGATCGCCTCACCCAACGTGTCGATGATCCACACTTCGTCGATCCATCCACGACCGTCCAGGAACCAGGATCGCTCGTAGAAGAACGGCGCGGTGACCAGGGCGAATACCGATGCGGTAACGGTGATCATTACAAAGGAAACGATTCCGAAGACAAACTCGGTGAAGAGGTAGAAGACCCGCTTCCATGTCTCCGAACTCGTCACCAGGGCTTTGACCTTGGGCCACAATCCGCCTTCGACCTCAAGTCGATGGGCGGCCGGTGTCTCCTGTCCGAGAAGGAGATTGGTGGTGGTCCGTTCGAACTCCCCCATGCCGTAGGCGGCCGCCAGCACCCCAACCAGGATCGGTATTCCCAGCAAGGTGATGGACAATCCGAAACCGAGCGACAGTCCGGTAACTAGAAATACGAAATAGAAGATGCCGAGCGGGAAGGTCAACAGAAGGTATCCGAAGTTTCTCCACGTCTGCGGTTTGGCTACTACATCAAAGAACACAGCAAACCTCCTGGCGATCACCCTACGCCGAATACGAACCGCCTGATACGGGCATGAGGAGACCGGCCGGCAGGAAGCCGCACGTGGCTCGAGGGCCCTACGGCCCTGGTGGCCGCACCATTTACCCTGATATCGTGAAGGAGATCGGCTCGCCCGGCCCGGCCGATTCATCGGCCGCGGTAAGAGGTGACCGACTTCGGGAACGGGTTCCGGGGCGTATCTAGGTGAGGCGGAGCCGACCGTGTGCTTTTCACCTGAGGCGGATCTCATCGCCGGAGTTGTCATCACCGCCATCGGTGTTGACACGCTCCGCAGCGTCGAGCATCCGGCCGAGCGACCGCTGGCTTCGCTGCCTTTGATCTTCGGAACTCATCAACTGATTGAATCCCTCGTCTGGTGGGGTGTAGACGGCTGTGTCGGAGAAAGTGTCTCGCAGTGGTCCACCTGGCTCTATCTGGCCCTTGCGTTCGGCTTGCTTCCCTGGTTCGTTCCATGGGCGGTGCAGCGCATCGAGCCGCGGCCGCGGAGAAGGTCCCTGATGGCGCAACTGGCGGTGCTCGGAGCTTTCGTCAGCCTCCTCTTGATGTGGGCCATCATCGTCGGGCCGGTCGAAGTCGCCGATGCCGGATACCACCTCGATTACTCGGTATCCGTCCCCTACGGTGGCTACGTCGTAGCCTTGTATGTGGCCGCCACGTGTGGATCGCTTCTCCTTTCCTCCGACCGGTATTTGGCGATATACGGAGCCGGCAACCTGCTGGCGGTGAGTGCTCTGTCGGTATTGCTCTTCACGGGAGTCATATCACTCTGGTGTGTGTGGGCTGCGATCACCAGCGCAGCCATCGCGGTGCACTTGCGACGGGCCGACTCACAGCGAAACCGGTTTCGAGCGGTCGGGATGAGCGGAGGCGGAAAAGCCTCGCCAAACCGACCCGTCGTCTAGCCGGCGGGAGCCAGCTTGGCGGGTCGCGGCCGAGGGTGCTCGCAGAGTTCGTAGTAGTTCCCGTCGGGTGCCCTGAAGTAGAACCAGCCGTGCCCATCCCTTCCCCGCTCGATGCTGGTGAGGCCATCGGCTCCGGCCTTCTCCAGTTCGCGATGGGCGGACTCGATATCGTCCACCCACAGCCCGGCAACCGGCCCTTGGTCGAGCTGGTCGTGCTCAACCGAATCGGGGCCGAAGAGTTCCAGACGGTCTCCGTTCTCCGCGACGAGTTGCGTGAATCCCGGAACATTCAAAGCGACCCGCAAGCCCAGGTGTTCGGCAAAGAAGTCGGACGTCGCCTGCCGGTCTTTGGTGGCCGAACCGACCCAGATGATTCCCTTGACCCGCACATTCCCTCCTCAGATATCGGAAGCCTACAAGCGGTCGAGCAACTAGATTCGAACTCGGGAGGTGCCGATGCCGATCGCAACACCGCAAGACCTGCGAGAGCACATAGAACTCGCCGTAAAGGTGGAGTTGGCGACTATTCCGCCCTACCTGTTCGCCATGTACTCCATTGAGGATCGAAACTCCGAACCGGCGCTCTTGATCAGGAGCATCGTGGCCGAGGAAATGCTTCACGCGGCGCTTGCCGGCAACCTGTTGCTGGCGGTCGGGGGCCGCCCCCGGTTCGAAACGACCGCTTTGATGACGACCTACCCGGGACTCCTGCCTCACCACGTTCCGCCACTCGAGCTTCGCCTCGAGCCCATGTCGCAGACACTCGTCCGCAACGTGTTCATGAAGATCGAACAACCCGAAGAACACGGAGCCCCCGCCGAACCTGACGCATTTGAGAGCCTTGGCCAGTTCTATCACGCACTCGAGCTCAGCATCGGCGATCTCTCCGAACGCTTCGACTTGTTTGGCGATCCCCAGGCGAGCAGCCAACTTTCCGACCCGACGTTCTATGCTCCGATCGCCTACGACGCCGACGACAGCGGCGGTCTCATGCTCGTGGACGGCCCCGAATCCGCCCGGGCCGCCATCGAGGTGATAGTGCATCAAGGTGAGGGGTTGAGTACCGCTCGCTGGGCCGATCCTGCCCATCAGGAACTCACCCACTACGCCAAGTTGTTGCAGATCGCCTCCGGCGTGAGTCCGCTCGGCAACGTACTGGCGGTGAGATCCGACCCGCGCACCGTCGAGTTGCCGAAGGCCCTGCAGCCCGTGTCCGAGCTCTTCAACGCCAGTTATCGCTACCTCTTCTTCGTGCTCTCCGAACTTTTCGGGCCCCTCGAGGACAAGGGCAGGACGGTAGATCGCATGTATCGACTCATGGTGGACGTCATGTCTGAACTCGCATACTTCCTGGTGCGACAACCGATCGGCGGGGGAGAGTTCGCCGGACCCACTTTTGAGATCTTCGAGTTCGGCTCAGACGATCGGAAGGGTGAGCTGGCGGGTCTTGCCGGACGGGCCGTCGAGCTCCATCCCGATCTCGCCCACATCGCTGAGGCAATCGAAGTCCTCTAGACGGCAGTTTCAAACGTATCCTCTTCGTGGTGTCGGGGATCGCACAAAGTGCGTTATCGCCTCAGGTCGACGCGGACGGTTCAACCGGCGACCAGTAGCAAGCAAGGCAGAGGTCGTCGAGAGCATCGGGCGGATCGTGAACCGGATCACGGCAGCCCGAGCCCCTGTGACCGAGATCAGAACCGCCGAACCGAGCAGCAAGCCTGCCACGGCGCGCCACAGAGGTTCTGCTTCCTTCCAGCGTCGCCACCAGGACGATTGCGAACAGCCCCCTGCATCGTGAAAGCTTCTGCAATCCACTCCAAGGCAGGGAGGCGGCGAATGCCGGGTTCGATCGGGGCGAATCCGACAATCACCTCACGGGTCGGGATGGCATGGCCAACCCCAATGGGCGACGAGCACCGAAGCCATGACCACATGTTGCCGCATTCGCCGGACGGCGATACATCATTGTTCTTCCGGGTCGACACCGACCGTATCGCGAGTTTGCGGTGCCCGCCGTGGCCGCGTCCAGGGCCGAGCCGTGGTGGGCTGTCCGGTCGAGACGGAGGGGACACGAACCGCGAAAACCTCCGCCTCGTCGGCCGCAGAAGGGTCTGCCCGGCATTCCCACTTCGGTGCCGCTGCAAACCCTCCCATCCGTTCCCCCCGGTGGAACCGTACAAGTTGCACATGCTCACCACCTATCCCAATGAAGTTGCAGGAACAACGGCCACCCTGGCTCCGTTGTCCGGTGATGCCGGAGTGCTGGAAGGTTTGCGGGCGCTTCCACACATCGTCGAACTCGCCCGGCAGCATGCTTTCCCCGATGAGATCGCCGGCACGCTCGTGGATGTTGCCGAGGGCCACGCCGACGACCCTCTGGCCGCCTACGTGGCGCTTCAAGCTGCGTCCCGGGTCCCTTCGAGCATCGTGGACAAGGCATTGTCGCGCTTCATCAGGAGCGATCATCCCGGATTGCGAGAGCATTCCGCGTGGGCATTGAGCCGCCGTCGTCCCATGTCGTCTGCAGTCCCCTATCTCGTCGACATGGCTGCTGCCGGTGGATTCGGCCGGATGATGGCCGAGTTGGCCTTGGAGAACTGGCTTCATCTCGATCCTTCCCTACCGCTGCCGCCTTCCGTACACGGCACGCCGCTCGACGCTCGCCTGCGGTGGTTGGCTTCGACACCTGCGTCACCGCGTCCGGGCGCCCGGAGGTCGGGGGGATTACGGATCGCGCAAGTCCTAATGCAGGGAAGGGTCGACGGCCGCCTCACCTCGGCCGGGTCGGGAGACGGAGGAGGTTTGGCCACCTTGCAGGTAGGCCTCACCGGCGCGCTGGCCGATCATGATGCGGTGGCCGACACCTACCTCATCACCCGGCGACTGCCCGCCGCCGAGGGTGTCTTCCATCTGGAGAGGGAACACATCGGACGGCGTGGGACACTCGCCCGGCTCGAGTTCGGACCGCCCCGATATCTCTCGACGTCCGAGATGTGGGCCTGGCGGGCGGACATCGAGCGCTCCATTCGCCGTCTATTGATCTCGGAAGGCCCCTTTGACGCCTTGCACCTCCGTTTCGCCGATGCCGGCACCTTCGCTGCGGCCCGTGCCGGCCGGGCTCTGGGTATCCCCGTATTCTTCACCCTCGCCCCCGATCCCCACTCGGTCATTGCCGCCGACGAGGCCTCAGGCCGGCTGAACCGGGCCGGCTTCGCGGCCGCCGATCTGGAGCATCATTACGTGTTCAGGACCTGGTTGATCGAATGGATGCTCGAGCATGCAAGGCGACTGGCCCTGATCCCACGACCCGATCACACCAGACAACTCCTGGATCTGGTCGGTGTCGACATCACGGCCGATCCCGGCCGATTTCAGTCGATAGCAGAAGGAGTCGACTTCGGAGTGGCCGAGCGCGCCGCGCGGCAGGTGAAGACGGCTCAGGACGGAGTTTCGCGACAGGGAATACTTTCGCACCTCGAGGACGCCATCGGTCGACTTCCTGAAGGTAGGCGCGGACTGCCGCTCATCGTCACAGCCGGGCGGCTCCATCGGGTCAAGGGGATTGATCGGCTGGTGCAGGCCTGGTTGACCGATTCGGCTATCCAGGAATCGTTCAATCTGGCCGTCGTCGGCGGCAACCTGGTCGAACCCAGCTCTGAAGAACGGCTGATCCTGGATGCGGTGGAGGCGCTGCTCGGCGACCGCCCGGCCGAGGACGTAGGTCTGTTGATGCTCGGTAATCGAACGCACGAGGAGGTGGCCATCCTGCTGGCCGCCTCCTCTGCCGGAATGCCGGGACTCGTTGGGCCGAATGGGATCTATGCCTGTGCGAGCGACAAGGAGGAATTCGGACTGGCCATCCTGGAGGCTCTGGCAGCAGGTCTACCCGTGGTCGTTCCCAGGGTGGGCGGTCCTGCGACCTACGTTGATCACGGCTTCACCGGACACCTGACCGACACCCGTTCCGTTCCGGATTTGCAGCAAGCGCTGCACTGGGCTTGTGAGACCCGGTTCTCTGAGATTCGGGCCGACGCCGGCCGCCGGCTCGTGAAGACGGGCTACAGCATCGCCGCTATGGCTGATGAGCTGGTCGACTTCTATCAGGCCGATGATCTGGAGGAGGCCGCCGGGTGAACGTGGCGCTGATTATCAGCCCAGACTACGCCTCCCACTACTTTCCTCTTTCCACCGTTGGGAGAGCGCTTGCCGAGCGCGGATACCAGGTGACGGTCGCGACCGGTCCTGCTCTGGAAAGGAGTGTGTGGAGGGACGGATTCGCATACCGCCGGCTGGTGCTTGGTCCGGGGAGCAATCCCGGTCTCATCAGAGAAGACGGCCAGCCTCCGGGTGAAGACGAGAATCTGGCGGCCTTCTTCGAGGCAAGCCGGCGGGGTATGGTCCCGACGCTCCTATACCAGGCCCGTCGGCGGCTTCACGACTTGCTGTGGCAACCTGATCAGGTGATGTCCCGCCTCGGCGGGCTGCTGGGCCGCCTGCAACCTTCCGTGGTTATTTGCGACCAGCTCTCGTATAGCGCCACCGCCGCCCTGCGAGCCCTGCAACAGCCTTATGTGGGGTTTCTTCCCGGTCACCCTTCTGCGGTCGCACTCGATGTTGCATACGGGTATCCACCCAGTCATCCGGGCCGGCTCACCGCCGCGGATTGGGACCTCGCCGAGCTTCACGAGGTCTGCCGCAGTGTTGCCGAGCAGTTCACCGCCCGGTTCAACGAGGCCGTGGCGCGACACAACCCGAACGTGAGCGGCGTCGAGGATGCGTTCGCCGCAACGTCGGGAATGCTGACCCTCGTGAACTACCCGGGTGTGCTGGGCCGGTCCTACCGGTTGCCGGCTGATTGTCGCTTCATCGGCTCGGCCGTTCGACCGGTCGAGCTGCCCGCACGGCTGCGAGAAGTGGTTACGTCTCGGGCAAGGCCACGGGTCTATGCATCTCTCGGGAGCTTCTTCTCGACGCGTCGCGACATACTGCAGAAGCTGGTGGATTCGTTCCGTCGCCTCCCGGTTGACCTGATACTCGCCACAGGAGTAACCCCGCCGGGTGAGCTGGGCTCGCTCCCCGAGTCGTGGGTCGTCGAACCGTACCTCCCTCAACCAGCTCTGCTACCTCATTGCGACCTGGTGGTCACCCACGGCGGGAACAACACCGTGACCGAAGCCCTAACGGCCGGAAAGCCCCTGCTGGTTGGACCGCTCTCCACAGATCAGTTTGCCGGAGCCGCCGACATCGAGCGGGCCGGCCTGGGCCTGGCGTTCGACCCCAATCATGATGACCCGGGTTCCATCGCCGACCTCGCCGAACGGGTGCTGGGAGGTTCGGCAGTCGATGAGTCGAGGCGCCTCGGCAAAGAACTGCGGGCGAATCCAGGCCCGGAATTGGCAGCAGATCTAATAACACGACGAGGTACGGTCACAGCGAGAACCGCCTGAGCAGGGCTTCCGGGGGAGCCGGGGAGCGGAGTCGAATCTGCCAGAAACCCCCGCTGACCTGGGGCTTCTTCCGGAGCCGGGTACCGGAATCTAACCGATGGCCACTTCTCAGAGTGGCGGTCTACTTGGCTGACCTGGGCAAATGCTCAAGAAGGAGGTCTGCCCTGGGATTTCACTCCTCATCCTTTCGCGGCGTTTCTCGCTGTATTCCGTACTCTCACAGACCCCACACGGACCCGCCGACGGATTCCGGGCAACTATCTCCTGGACGCCCGCGGACCGTCGCCGGCGTTTGTGGCCGTCGCAACACTCCCGTGCCCCTTGCCGTCGCCGAAGCATCCGTGGCGATTTCCGGCCCTTCCTTCTCCTGGTTCTCAGGATCAATCGAGATCATCAGGCAGGAATGCCGGGCGCTAGCCGGTTCGGAGCTCTAGGTATTCACAGATTGGTTCGAGAAACTCGTTCCGAATCGAGCTACACGCCTCACGGGCGACACCAAACATCAGGGCCACTCCTGCCAAAGCTCCGACCATCCAGAGCAGAGCAACACTCAGCTTCCAGTACGGGTTGGACGACCAATGTTCAATCACCGCAATGTCAGGCTTCTCAGGATTCACACGAACCGGGACGGAAGAACCTTCGGGCAGTTCCCACCAGGCGTGTGGCACTTGAAACTCGCCACTGTGATACCCAGAACCCGACCGCCATCGAACCGTCAGAAAGAAATCAGACGGCGCATCACCTTTGGGAGCGCTTTCGAACCGGCGGTCCAGGATCTCGGCCGCTTCAACCACACCGGACATCCGCAACCGAACAGCCCGTACCGCCTTCCTGACCGCCCCAAACGACATCCGAACACCGCCCGCAAAGAACCCAAGGCCCACCACAAACACCACAATGTCCATATCGACCAACCATAGGGCACCGCCAACCGTCGAGAAAGCTTCACACCACCGGCCCATGGAACGTCATGCCGGTAGGAGCGATGACATGAAGCGAAGAAACGGTCGTGGAGGGGAGCAGAGCAAGGGGTGGAGCTCCGACCAGAACTCGGCATCCTTCAGAGACATCACGGCTATCGAGAAAGACCCCTTGGCAGCCAAGAACAGTTGGGTCGACCGCCACCGCGACCTGATTCGATCCCTAGAAGCGGCCGGGCACTCGCTGACCTTCTCGGTTCATCCGGATCGGTCGGCGACAAAAGGAGCAGATCGTGACGCTGCGGACCGTCTCGACGATGCTTGGACTGGATCTGTGACGGACCCACGACCAACTTGCGGGCACTTCTATACCTGACATCGCAGCAGAAAACCCACACTGACCTGGGGCTTCCTGTGGAGCCGGGTATCGGAATCGAACCGATGACCACTTCTTTACAAGAGAAGAGCTCTACCGACTGAGCTAACCCGGCGATGGCGGACAGAATAGCGTCGTTCGGCGAGGAGCCGATATTGGGCGAAATACCCCGGTTCTCATGGCTCCTTCGATAGCCTCATCGTCATACGTGGCCCTTTCTCAACGCGACCAATCGGTCCTCGACTTCGAACGCTCCTGGTGGTTGATACCGGGGCCGAAAGACCGCGCCATCGGTAAGCACCTGGGAATGAGTGCGACGCAGTACTACCGCACCCTGAAGCGCCTGGCAGACGATCCCGCTGCGGTGCAGTACGATCCACTGACGGTTCGACGACTCCGGCGGTCGGCCACTAGGAAGAATGTGCGGGTATTGGCCGCGGAAGGAGAAGACCTCTAGATGGGCAGGCATGCTTCGCCCGGGTACGGTCGATTCACGCGAGAGCTCACCTCGTTCGCGGTGAGGCTGTTCCTTGTCGCCGTCGTCTTCTTCGGGGCGATCTGGGTCCTGGTCACCGTCGTTCCAGACTGGCTGGGCAACGGTGGCGACGAAGACACTGCGCTGGCGACGGATCAGACCACGTCGACGACTGAGGAGTCGGTTTCTTCGGTGCTCGACTCCGTCCTCACTCCCCCGACCGTCGGCACACCTACCACCACCTCGACGGCTCCGGAGACGACGACGACGGTGCCTCCGGAGCGTTTGCCGGCCGACGTCGTCGTTCTTGTGCTCAACTCGACGAACAGAAGTGGACTGGCGGCTTCCGCGACCGCAGTGCTGGCGGATCTCGGCTATCAGACACTCGAACCCGGCAACGCGACCCCGGTTTTGAGCGATTCAGAGATTCACTACTCATCGGGGTTTGCGCTGGAGGCTTTCACAGTGGCGGCACAGTTCCCCGATGCTGTGGTGGCGCCGGACCCGGAGACAGATCCAGCCGCCGACATCGTGGTCATCCTCGGGACGAGCTACGTTCCGTGACCGGGCTGACGGGCAGACGGTTCTCGAGCGTCTGGCCGATCTGGGCCTGGACCATGGTCGCGTTCGGATTCGTGGTGACGGGGATCGGTGTATTCGGTGGGGTGTTCGCCCGATCGTTGGTGCTCGACCTCATCTCTTTCTGGCCGGGTCTGATCCTGGTGATGCTGGTGGCGGCGGCTCTGTATCCATTTCATCGAGGGGAGTGGACCCGACTGGCGGCGGTCGTGCCGCTTCTCATCCTGACGTGGCTCGGATCGACGATCGCCCTGCATTTGGCCGAATGGAGCGTGCTTCCCTCGGCGGCTGCCGACTTCGCCGGTCCTTCGGCCACCGGTATTGAGGAGGCAAGCCTGACCATCGTCACCGGCGGTGATTTGGCAATCGACTTCTCGGGAGCGGCTTCTTTGTATGCAGTGAAGTCGGTGCGGCGCGGCGGTTCGACTCCTGCAGCACGGAGTTTCGAGCGGGTCGACGGCGGGTCTGCGCAAGTGGTGATCGATCAGCGCACCCCGGACACCTGGTTTCTCACGAGCGGGTGGCGTGTGGAACTGAACGACGCCGCATCCTGGAATATCGTCCTGGATGCCGCCTCCATCGAAGCCGACCTGAGCGGAGGCAGCTTGTCGTCCCTACGATTGGCGGGAACGGGTGACGTCCTCCTCTCGGAACCGTCGGGGGACGTGCAGGTCTTCGTTGACGGCCGGTTCGGGCTGAGTCTCCCGTCGGGGGTAGCGATGGTGGTGACCGGGGATGACGTTTCGGTGCCCGCCGGTTGGACCGGTGCCGGTGGCGAATGGCAGTCGCCCGGATCCGGCGAGGGATACGTCGTCACGGTAACGAGTGGAGCCTCCTTGGTGGTCAAAGACGCATGACGATACCGACGCCCTATGAGCGCATCCGCAAGGTGGGAGTCACGATCTGGACGGCCATTGGGGGATTCGCCCTTCTTGGTCTCGTCACGTGGATTCTCATCCAGATGCATGTCATCTGGTCTCCGGTTGTCTTTGCGGTGGCCATCGTGTACGTGCTCAATCCGCTGGTCAGTCGCCTCGAATCTCGCCACATCCACCGGTTGCTCGGGTCCTGTATGTCCTACCTGCTGCTCATCTCGGTCTTGACCGCCATAGGTTTCCTGGTGGTACCGATAATCCGGACACAGGCGATAGCACTCGCCGAGGAAATGCCGGTGATCATCGATCGAATCTCGGAAGCTGCGCAGAACCTGGGCGACCGTTTCGACGTCACCATCGAGATGCCGGGATTCGACGCAGTCAGCGACTGGTTCTCACAGACTGAGAACCAACAGCGCTTGACCGACGTGGCGTCCGGTGTATTCGATGTTGCGGCGACCGTCGTAGAAGCGGTCCTTCTGTTCCTGCTCGCTCCGGTGCTGGCCTTCTACATGCTCGTAGATGCACCGGCAACGCGGCGAGTCGCCCGAAGTCTGGTGCCGGAGGACATGCGTGATGAGGTCATGCATGTATCCGGTCTTGTCGGCAGGGCTCTCGGAGGCTTCGTTCGCGGCCAGTTGCTCGTAGCGCTGATCGTAGGAGTGCTGACGAGCTTGGCTCTGTGGATAATCGGCCTGCCCTTGTGGTTGATCATCGGAGCGATCACCGGCCTCCTCAACCTCGTTCCCTTCGTCGGTCCTACTTCCGGCGGGGTCCTCGCCGTGGCGGTATCGCTGGTTCTCGGCGACTGGCGCATGGCCCTCTGGGCTGCGGTGGCAATGATCATCGTGCAGCAGATCGACAACCATCTGATCAGTCCGATAATCCTCCGCGCGACGGTCAAGCTGCATCCGGTGATCATCATCCTGGCTCTGCTGGTCGGAGGGTCACTCGCCGGGTTGCTCGGTGTGCTGGTAGCCGTCCCGACGGCTGCGATCGCCAAGATCATCGTTGCGCACATCTGGCGCACGCGCGTCCTCGGCCAGTCGTGGGATGAGGCAACGCAGGCGGTCCTCTTGGAGTACGATCCTCCGTCGGCCGAGAACCTCCTGAGTCGATTCCAACTGATCCGCGACCTGCAGGTGTCGAAGGGCGACGTCTCGCACCAGCCCCACGGCGTGCCGGATGACTCGAGGGACGATCTCGAATCTGACGACTGATCGACAAGGGCCGGCCGCCCGGGACTCCTGCCCCGAGAATCGTCGGCCGGAGAGCAGCCCCTTTCGACCTTCGGCGAAGCCCTTGGCCGGCGATCCACCCGAGACCGTGTTACTCCATTTCGCCGAGATAGGCGGCCGACAGTTTGGGATGCTGCAGGAGATTGGCAGCGGTATCTTCGAGGACGATCGACCCGGTCTGGAGAACGTATCCGCGGTTTGCGATCGAGAGAGCCATATGTGCGTTCTGTTCGACCACGAAGATCGTTGTTCCTTGCAGGTTGATCTCCTGGATGGTCGCGAAGACCTGCTCCACGAGAATAGGGGCCAGCCCCATCGACGGTTCGTCCAGCAGGAGCACTTTGGGTCGGGCGGTCAGCGCCCGACCTATCGCCAGCATCTGCTGCTCGCCACCGGAGAGCGTCCCCGCCCGCTGGCGAATTCGCTCCTTGAGCCGCGGGAATAGAGAGAAGACCCTCTCGATGTCTTCCTGAACCGCGGCCTTGTCGTCGCGCAGATTGGCGCCGATCTCGAGGTTCTCCTTCACCGACATCTTGCCGAACAAACGGCGATTCTCCGGGACCATCGTCAAGCCACGGCTCACGATTTCGGGGGTGGTCAAACCCTCGATTCGCTCACCGTCGAACACGATCTCACCGGCGTTCGCCCTCGTCATTCCAAGGATGGTTCGAAGTGTGGTTGATTTGCCGGCGGCGTTGGAACCAAGCAGGCAGACGATCTCGCCCTCTTGCACATCGATGGAGATGTCGTCCAGCGCCCGGACGGGCCCGTACGAAGCGCTGACATGGCGGAGGCTCAGGATTGCTTCGCTCATTGCTGATCTTCCGATCCGGCCTTGCCGAGGTAGGCGGCGATGACCTGAGGGTCGGCTGCGACTTCGTCGTAGCTGCCTTCGGCGATCTTCTTCCCGTAGTCGAGAGCGACGACCCGATCAGACACTCCCTTGATGACGGGCATGTCGTGCTCGATGAGAACGATCGCATAGCCCTTCTCGTCCCTGAGCCGGCCGATCAACTCGATCAACCCTTCCTTTTCAGCCGGGTTCATCCCGGCAGCCGGTTCGTCGAGGAGGAGGAGTTGCGGTTCGGTAGCCATCGCCCGTGCGATCTCGAGGCGCCGGCGGTCGGCGTAGGCGAGTTCGGAGGCGAGAGAGTTGATGCGCGGAGTCAATCGCTCGCCGAAGAAGGAAAGAGACTCGATGGCCGATGCGTGAACCTTCTGTTCCTCGGCCACCGTGTGGCGGGTGTTGAACAGCGCTCCATAGATTCCGGCCTTGGTTCGCGTGTGTTGGCCGACCATCGCATTCTCGAGAACGGTCATTGCCGCAAAGAGTCGTACCGATTGGAACGTTCGAGAGATGCCGACCCTGGTGATCTGGTTTGGCTTGAGTCCGACGAGATTGTGCCCATCGAAGTTGATCTTGCCTGCATCCGGCGAATAGAAGCCGGTGACGATGTTGAACAGCGTCGTCTTTCCGGCTCCGTTCGGCCCGATTACTCCGACGATCTCGCCGGGATCGGCGAAGAAGTCGACGCTGTCGACCGCCTGCACGCCCCCAAATCGCTTTGAAACACCCTCGAGTTCGAGGAGGTGGCTCATGATGACCCCCCTTCGGCGACCTCCACGGCCGCGCGTTCTTCCCCTTCGTGAAGCTCGCGCTGGCGGCGCTTGTTCGGCAACAGGCCCTCCGGCCGGAAGATCATGATTGCGATGAGGATGGCACCGTAGATCAATAGGCGGAACTCACCGAACTCACGGAGCAGTTCGGGCAAGCCGACAAGGGCGGCGGCACCGACGATGACGCCCGGAATCGACCCGATCCCGCCGAGAATGATCACTGCAAGCACGTTGATCGACACCTGGAGCCCGAAGCTGTTGGGGAAGATCGAGCCGATCTTGGCGGCGAAGAAGACTCCACCCAGACTTCCGACACCCGCACCCATGGCAAAAGCGAGGAGTTTGTAGCGGACCACGCTGATTCCCATCGCCTCGGCAACGTCTTCGTCCTCGCGCATGGCTGCCCAGGCACGCCCGACACGTGAATCGACGAGCCGGTAGGAGATGTATGCCGCAATGAGGCCGAAAGCGAGGATCAGATAGTAGATGTGTTGCGGGTTCCTCAGATCGAACGAAGCAGGCGGTGCCGCCGGGACTCTGGTCAAACCCTGAGCTCCACCGAGGTACGGAGCCAGCCAGTCTGATAGAACCAGCGTGCGAATGATTTCGCCGAAACCGAGCGTCACGATCGCCAGGTAGTCGCCGCGCAACCGGAGAACGGGGGCGCCGATGGCCGCGCCGATCACCACGGCGATGATGACAACGAACGGCAGCGCAACCCAGAGATTCGTCAGGCCGGCCTCAGCGAACTGTTGTCCTTCCTCGGTCACCAGGAACGAGGCAGGCGACGTGAAGATTGCCGCCGCGTATGCGCCGACCGCGAAGAACGCAACGTAGCCGAGGTCGAGCAGTCCCGCATAGCCGACGACGATGTTGAGGCCCAGGCCGAGCAACACGTAGAGGCCGACGGTTCCGAGCACGTCACTGACAAACGGGCCGACTATCCAGGGAAGAGCGACCAGAGCCACGATGGATACCGTCAACGATGCACGACTCCACGTGCGACGGGTTCCCTCCGGCATGTGGTCGGCAGCCTCCCGGCGGGTCTCGGCACGGCTCATCCACCACCAGCGAAGGCCGAACGCAAGGGCGAGGACGATGATTGTCCCGGCGATTGTGAGGCCACCGAGTTCATAGAGCCAGCCGGTCGGAATCTGCAGGTTGCCGAGCGTAACTCGCAGGATGGGTTCGCCGAGGCTCATGAGCAGTGTGATGCCGATGGCGAAAACCACTGCCGACCGGAGATGGCTTTCGAGCCCGACTAGGACACCGGCAACGGCTCCCACCGCCGTCGACGCTACGACCATCATGATCGCACCGGAGACCGGATTGAGGCCAAACTCGAGGGTCTCCAGCAACCCGGGAGTGATGCTGACGAACATGCCGCGCACGTCGAGCCCGGCGTTGATCAACCCTTCAAACCCCAGGGTCACGATTGCGACGAACGCGCCGGAAACGAAGCCGACGGCGATGCCGGTCGCAAAGGGTGAATCGCTCTTGCGAGCGGAGGTGTAAGAGGTGATCGCAAAGGCAACGAGCATCAGGACCACACCGAGCCCGACCAACCCCGTGATGACGTTGCGGTCCTGGAAGCGTTCGACCATGCCGATCGCGGACAGGTAGATGACGACGATGCCGCCGATCAGACCCGGCTTCAATGCGGATCGCAGCTTCATGCGCGCTTCTCCTCAGATGCTCCGAGGAATCCGCCGGGCAGGAAGATCAATACGAGTACGAGGATTCCGAAGGCGATGACCGGCTGGAGTTGGTTCGGTGAGGGGACCTCGGCGCCGGTGAGGAAGAGGTTCGGTCCCACCGCCTCGAGGATCCCGAGGATGAGGCCGCCCATGGCCGCTCCGGTGATGCTGCCGATACCGCCCAGCACCGCGGCCGTGAAAGCCTTGATACCGGGCAGGAATCCCATAGTGAAGATGACTTGATTGAAGAGGAAGACGTAGAGGATGCCCGCCGCCCCGGCCAGTGCACCTCCGATCGCGAAGGTGGCAACGATGGTCCGGTCGACGTTGATGCCCATCAGGGAGGCAATCTCGCGGTCCTCGCCGACTGCGCGCATCGACCTCCCGGTCCGGGTTCGGGCCACGAACAGGTAGAGCAGGACCCAGAGGAGCAGAGCGGCAACGATGACTATGCCTTGCGTCTTGAGCATCTGGATGCCAAAGACCGTCCATTTGCCTTGGAGGACTTCAATAGTGGGGTAGGCGCGTACGTTGGCCCCGTAGAAGCCGCGAAACGTGTACTGGAGAAAGAACGAGGCGCCGATGGCTGTGATCAGCGGCACGAGGCGAGGTGCACCTCGGAGGGGTCTGTAGGCGAGGCGCTCGAGAAGCACGGCGATGAAGACCGATACGGACATCGAGACCAGCAGCAAGATGGCTATCGACAGAAGGGGGTTGGAGTTCAGAAAGCCGTTGCCCGCAAAAGCCACTGCGACGAAATAGGCGGTGTACACGCCGGCCATGAAAACCTCGCCGTGCGCGAAGTTGATCATGAAGAGGATGCCGTATACGAGGGTGTACCCGATGGCGATCAGGGCATATACGCTGCCTCGGGCTAGGCCGTTGATGAAAAGCGACTGCCAGTCTTCTGCAGTGAAGACCTCGGTTCGGAGGGTGGCGGTGCTTCCGGCCACCACACCGTAGATGATCGACACACTCAGAATGATCAGGATTATCCGACGCATCGGGATGCGTTCGAATCGAAGTCTGCGGCTCGACTGTTCGGCGGGTGCGGGAGCGCTCATGGGTGTCACGGTGTGAGGAGGGGGGAAGCTGAAGCGCTTCCCCCCTCGGTCACATCTTCTCAGCTATCGAGGCTCGCGACTTCGCTGTAAACCGGGTTGGCGGTGTCGTAGTTCCCGCCAATGACCTGGTACACGGCGATGGTGGCCGTCGACTGGCAGTCACCGAGGTCGTTGCAGTTCAACGTACCGGTGATGCCCTGGACGCCGGAGGTGGCGAACAGTGCGTCCTTCAGAGCCGTCCTCGGGATGTACAGCGTCCCATCCTCGTCGATCGCTACCTCTTTGATGGCGTCGAAGAGCATGTTGGCTGCATCGTAGGAATGGGCGTGGAAGGCCGCAGCCGGCTCACCGCCCCACAACTCCAGATAGGAGGTCTTGAACTCGCCCTCGTAGAAGTCCTGGTCGCCGGTGAAGGCAGACAGGTCCGGTCCCGACAGGTAGACGCCTTCAACGGCCTCGCCTGCCGCCGCAACGTAGTCGGCCGACAGCATGCCGTCGGAACCGATCAGGATCGTGTCGGCCAGGCCGTCTGTCTGACGTGCCTGCTGTGTGATCAGGCCACCTTCAGCGGCAAAGATCGGGAAGTAGAGCACGTCGGGGCTGTCTGCGCCGATCGAGGTGAGCACCGAGGTGAAGTCGGTCTCCTGGACCTGGATGGCTTCACGGACGGTGATAGTGCCGCCGAGCGACTCAAACGTGTCCGCAAACACGGCCTGGAGTCCGTCGGCGTAGGGGCTGCCGTCATGAATCGTGGCGGCCGTGCGCGCCCCAAGCTCGTTGTAGGCGAACTTGGCGACTGCTGCGCCTTGCAGCTTGTCGTTGTGGGCGGTACGCAGATAGAAGGCCTGATGCTCCTCGGGCGTAGTCAGCGCCGGACCGGTGTTGGACGGCGAGATGATGGCGATTCCCTTGTCGCTGAGGATCGTGTCGGCTACACCGAGCGCGGCGCTCGAGCAGCTCGTCCCGATGACCCCGACGGTACTGGGGTCGGCGGCAAGGGCCTGAGCACCTGCCTGGCCACCTTCAGCCGAGCAGCCATCATCCTGATGGTTGAAGGCGATCGGATGTCCGAGTAGCTCGCCGTTGACCCCGTCGAACGTTCCGTCGAGGTGGTCGGCGGCCATCACGACGCCGTTCTGGCTGTCCTGGCCGAGGCTGGCGTTCGGGCCGGAAATGACGAGCAAGGTTCCGATTGTGATCGCTTCGCCGTCTCCGACCTCCACACAGCCGAATGGGTCGGCATCGCAAGCTGCTGCGGCTCCACCGTCGCCACCATCTCCGGTGTCGGCAACGGTCGTATCCGTGCTGTCACCGCCGCAAGCGGCGACGATGAGCGCGAAGACCATTAGCAGCAGAACGAGCTTCCCGAAGGATGAGTAGTTCCGCATTGAGTTTCCTCCTTGAGTACCGCAGGGCGGTACCGCTTTTCCCTTTGAACCTGCCGAAGGCAGGATGTGGAGCGGAAGTTTAGGCACGTTGCGGGCAAGGTGGCGGAGGGATCGGCCAATCAGTGGCTTTTCTTGGGCTTGCTGTACTCTGCCTCGACCGACCGAAGGAGTGTCGATGACCGAGGAGATAGCCGCTGTGGACGCCTACCGGCGTTCGGTTGATGCCGTCGTCTTGGGTGTTGATGAGGCAGGCGTCATTCTCGATCGCACCGTGTTCTACCCGCGCGGCGGCGGGCAACCGGGTGACACCGGAATCCTGCGGGCGGGCGGAGCCGAGATACGGGTAATCGACACTTTCAAACAAGGCGGAGAGCTCCGGCATCGGATCGAGGGAGGGAACCTCGCGGCGGGTTTGAGCGTTGAGGCGGTGATCGACTGGGAACGGCGGCACACTCTGATGAGAACCCACACGGCGCTGCACGCGCTGTCGGCCGTCATCTGGAGGGACTTCGGTGCCAAGGTGACGGGCGGCAACATGGAGCCGGGGTCGGCCCGAATGGATTTCGAGCTCGACTCGATATCGACCGACTTCGGCCGCGAAGTCGAGCGTGTCCTGAATGAGGAACTCGCCAGGGATCTACCGGTTTTCGTTCACTTCCTTGCCAGAGAGGAAGCGCTGGCCGACCCGGATCTCATCCGTACCAAGGTGAACCTGCTGCCTGAGTTCCTCGATCCCATTCGAGTGATCGAGATCCAGGGCCTCGACAAGCAGGCCGACGGCGGGACTCATGTTCGATCGACCGCCGAGGTCGGCCGAGTCGCAGTGACCGGGACGGAGAGCAAGGGCAAGGCAAACAAGCGGATCCGGATCGAACTGGCAGGCTGAATGCTCGACTTCGTTCTCGGTCTCTACTTCGCAGGTTTGTTCGTTCGAGGGTGGCTTCGTGGCTTTGTCAAGGAAGCTCTCGACCTGGCCGGGTTGCTCGTCGGCCTGGCCCTTGCGTTTCGATTGAGTGGACCGGCGGGCTCCGCCGTTGAGGCAGTAACCGGGGTGAGCGACCCGACCGCACCGCTGCTGGGGGGCGTAATCATCTTTCTGGTGGTCGGTATCGGTGTCACCGTTGCCGCCCACTTCCTGAACAAGGTGGCCAGGTTGCCGGGTCTCAACCTGAGCAACCGGGTGCTCGGCGGGGTGATCGCTCTGAGCTGGGCGCTGTTTCTCGCAACACTCATCTTGTCGCTGGTTCGGGTGCTGCCCCTTTCGGAGTCCATGCAGGACTCCATAGAGGAGTCGCGCGTTGCCTCGACTCTCACCGACCCGGGGTTCGTGACGCACCAGGCGTTCTCCGCCATCTCAGGCGACGACATCATCTCGAATCTCTTGAGCCTTCAGGAGGTCCTCGGGGAGAGATCGGTCATCCTGGATGAAGATGACCGGATCGAGTTCGCAGCGGTGCCGGTGGACGAACTGGAGGAGGCACCGGATGCCGCACAGGAGATTTTCGAAATGTTGAACATTGCCAGAATCGAGGACGGCCGAGCTCCGCTGGCCTTTTCCGAGGGCCTCACCGCCGTTGCCCTCGGCCATGCCCGGGCCATGTATGCCCAGGGCTACTTCTCTCATGTGTCTCCTGCGACCGGGAGCGTCGCCGACCGGGTCGATGCAGCCCAGATCCCCTACAGAATCGTCGGAGAGAATCTCGCCCTGGCCGTGACACCTTCTCAGGTACACGACGGATTGATGGACAGCCCCGGCCATCAGGAGAACATCCTCCGACCGGAGTTCCGCCGGGTCGGGATCGCGGCGATCAAGGGGCCATTGGGGTATATGGTCGTTCAGGTCTTCAGCGGGTAGCGCTTTTGCGTCGCCTGCAGCCGCCCTCCGTTAGCCGTAACCCTGATTCGCTACGCTCTTCCCATGCCCCTCTCTGATGTCGCGCAAGCTCTCTTCGATGAGTTCACTTCGGTGTTCAGACCAACGATGGAGGAACGGCTCGGAGCCGGCGGGTTCGCGCTCTCACCGGAAGTCGACCTGGCCATCGACACCGGCGAGCAATGGCTGCGCGGCCGGTTGGCCGAACTGCTCGAGCAACCGTTTGCGAAGCAGCAGCGGAGTCCGCTCGAACTCTTCCAGGCTGCGGCCCGCTTTCCGACCGAGGCGTTGAGTGCGGCAGGAGAGACGCCGGTCGTCAGAGATCGCGCCGCAGCTGCCGCGTTGCCGGGGGACTTGTACGGACTGGCACCTGCCTCATCGCAGGAACTGACATCCGAAGCCTGGCGGGCTCATCTCGCCTGGGGCGCCGGCAAAGCTCAGGAAATGGCGCACCGGGTGCTGCGCCCGCTGGCCGGTGTGTACAGCCGGAACCTGATGGACCGTTCGAAGATCGAGTTGGAACTGCGCGCAGCCGGGTTCGACATCTTCCTACTCCGGAACCTCGATCTGGTCCGTAGAGCAATGACGGGCAAGAGGCCGTCCGTCGCTTTCGTCGACCTCGAGAGCCCGGACGTCGACGAGGTGGTGCTCGTGCTCTCCGGTGCAGGCGTCCGGGTCGTCGCATACGGCCCCCACGTGGACGACCTGGGTCTCCAACGGGTCCTCAGCCTCGGTGCCGCCGATGCCGTCACACGGGCGCGGTTCTTCGGACGGTTGCACGAGTACCTACCCCAGATCGTCTGACGGGGCCGGTAGGCGAACCGACCCTTTCCACGTTACGAGTGCGATGCCGCTGAGAATCAGCGCCACGCCGACCCCTTGCGTCGGAGAGATCGCTTCACCGAGAAGAGTTGTGCCCCAGACGAGTCCGAGCACCGGTTGCAGGAGAATGAGGAAGGATCCGGCGAGCGCAGGCAGGAGAGGAAGAGTCGACCCGATGAGCAGCCAGCCGGCTACCTGCACCGTCAACGCCATGAGCACCAGCCAGCCGTGTGACGGCCAGGCGGGAACGAGGTCGAATCCGGAGTCGAACAGGCCGAGCACGAGAGCCCCGGCCGCGGCTCCGTAGGTTGCGTCGAGCAGTGGTCCGGCAGGCGGCGCCGGGGCTGTGTTCGCCGATCTGAACATCAGGATGAAACCGGCGTAGGCCATTGCCGCGCCCACTCCGAGAACGACGCCGAGGCCGGGCTCCGCCCCGTAGGTGTCGATCCTGCCAAAACCCGACAGGAAAGCTGCGCCGGTCAGCACCGTGGGAAGGGCGATGAACGCCGCCCGGCTCGGTCGATCTCGATACACGAGAAAGGCTGCAAATGCCACGAACAGCACCTGGAGATTCGCCAGAACCAGGCCGAGCGCCGCACCGATCGCATCGATCGCGGCGTGAAAGAGCATCAGGTCGACCGACAACATGAGGCCGGCTCCGATGGCCATCGCTCTCTCCCTCGTGGAACGGCGGTCTCGAGAACGAGCGGGGCGCCAAATCAGCAAGAGCATGGGAATCGCGTAGAGAGCTCTGAAGAAGGTCACCGTGTTCGGCGACGCCTCGGACAACTTAACGAGAGTGGATGAGAAGGAGATGAATGCGACACCGACCGCGCCGCGCAGGTAGATGCTCGTCGGGGTTCTGTCGGGCGGCACGTCAGATGGCGGCCGTCAGAGCATCGAGAGAAGCCTGGATGGCTTCGCCGAAGTAGCGAAGGTCGGGGACGAGATCCCGATCGGCGTTCAATCCCCAAGTCAGTGTGCCGTCGTAGCTGAACTGAGCCATCCCGAGGCCGTGCTGCGCCCAGAGAGGTACCAGAGGGACCTGGAGCATCATCCGGGAACCGAGGAGGAACAGCGGAAACTGTGGTCCGGGAACGTTGGTGATCGTCATGTTGAAAGGCCTGATCGTTCCGGCTGCCAGCCTTGCCCCCATCGAGACGAGCGTGCTCGGTGCTCCGGCACTGAGTTGCACGAGCGTCGAGGCTCCGAGTGCCTGGTCGCTCTCCTTGAGTGCCTTGGTCTCCTGCTGGACCCGCCTCAGACGTTCGCGCGGATCCGGTTCGTCGAGGGGTAGGGACATGAGCCACATCGCCACCTGGTTGCCGAGCTGACCGCGCTGATCGGCAGAGCGAACGCTGACCGGTGCCATGATGCGGTAGTCGAGGTCATCAACGGGGAAGTCCCTGCATTCGATCAGGAACTGTCGGATGGCGCCGGCCGCGACGGCCAGTACGGTGTCGTTGACGGTTCCGCCGAGAGCGTTCTTGATCGCCTTGAGCTGAGCCAGGTCGGTCACCTGCCAGTCGACTCGCCGGTTCGGGCTCATCTGCCGGTTGAGTGGTGTTTCCGAAGCCGAGCTGAGCCAACCTGAACTCAAGGATTGTGTCATCGCCCGCAAGCGCCTCCCCGCTTCTCCGGTGAGCCGCTGTGCGTCCCTTGTGAACCGTCCGAGGTCCTTGACGAGGTCGATCGAAGCCCGGAGGCGTCTCCCCGCCTCACCGGCAACCAGTTCGGCACCGGAGGGAACGGGACGCGGCACCCACCGGGGCGCCTCCTCGATGTCGTCGGAAGGTATGACGTTGAACATCACCGCCATGAGGTCCACACCGGCGATGCCGTCGATCATGCAGTGGTGGACTTTGGCTACGACGGCCAGCCGGTCGCCTTCGAGTCCCTCGATTATCGACAGCTCCCACAGCGGTTTGGCCCTGTCGAGGTTGCGAGAGGCCATGTGCCCTACCAGCTCCTGCAGTTGCTGGTCGGTGCCGGGTTTCGGCACGCTGGAGTGCCGAACGTGGAAAGACAGATCGAACTCTGGGTCGTCTACCCAAACCGGGTGTCGTTCGAATGGAACCCATGCGAGCTTCTGCCGATACCTGGGTACGTACTGCAACTTCGATCCAACGAAGGCACGGATCCGATCGAGGTCGATTCCACCGTCGGCCCGGCGCAGGGGGCCGGCCTCGAATATCCCTATTGCCGCAACATGCATGTGGAGATCTGGTGTCTCGAGAGCCAGAAACGATGTATCCAACGCTGAGAGTCGTTCGTAGCCGGCGGCCATTGAGGGGGTCCTTTCGGCGCCCGCGGCAGGAATCGAACCTGCGACCTACTGCTTAGGAGGCAGTTGCTCTATCCCCTGAGCTACGCGGGCGGTTGACTGCAAGCGTACTAGGAGGGCCCGCAGTTGACAGCCGTTGCTCTGACGGGTCGGGTATTCGAAGCGGACGGATGCCTCGATCGAGGTTCCCGTCAGCCGGTGCGCAGTTGCCTGACAGAGTACGAGTATTCCGGCGGCTCGATTATCTGCCGCGTCGCCATCTCGACGGCGTCGTCGATCGTCACGGCGGGGGACAGATAGAACCCCTGGACGTGTCTGCATCCGAGCTCTCTCAGCCGCGTGAGCTGCTGGCGGGTCTCCACGCCCTCGACGATCGAGCCTATTCCCAGGGAGTTTCCGATGGTCAAGACGGTACGGACCAGTGAGGTCTCCCCTTGTCCGAGTTTCTCCACGAATGAACGGTCGATCTTGACGATGTCCAGCGGCAGCCGGTCGAGATAGCTCAACGAGGAGTACCCCGTCCCGAAGTCGTCGATGGCAAGATGGATTCCCAGCGACTTCAACTGCTCCAACTTCTGCACCGCCGTGTGCATCACCAGGTTCTCGGTGATCTCAAGAGTCAGGTGATCGGCCGCCAGGCCGCTGTCGGCCAGCGCCGAGCGGACATCGTCGACGATGTCCCGCTCGCTGAGTTGCTTGGGAGAGATGTTGACGGCTACTCCGACGGCACAGCCCGGGTTGGCGACCAGCCATTTCCGCGCGTCATCACACGCTCTCGCCAGGGCCCACCGGCCGAGGTGGACGATGAGTCCCGAATCCTCGGCGTAGGGTATGAAATCGGTTGGTTGGATGGTTCCCAATGTCGGGTGGTGCCATCGCATGAGCGCCTCGAAACGGCTGATGGTTCCCGAGGTGATGTCGACTATTGGCTGGTAATACATCTCCAACTGGTTCAGCTGGAGGGCGGTCTGCAGCGATGTACGCAGCTCGAGGGTCTTCTTCACCTCGTCGTGCATTGTGTCTACATACTGCCTGTAGGTTCCTTTGCCCTGGTGCTTGGCTGCGTACATCGCCGCGTCCGCGTTGCTGAGCAGCTCTCTCGGGTCTCCATCGGGGACCGAGAGAGCGATGCCGATGCTCGCCCGGGCCAGCATCTGGTGGCCGTCGATGAGGAAGGGCAGTTCCAGGGAGTCGATCATGCGGGAGGCGAGTCCTGCGGGAGCGGCGGTGTCTCGTGTTGAAGGGATGAGGATGGCGAACTCGTCACCTCCGATGCGGGCGACCGTGTCATTGCTGCGGCACTCGGCTTGAAGTCGCTCCGCAACGCCGATCAGCAACTGGTCACCTGCGGCGTGGCCGAAGCTGTCGTTGACGGTCTTGAAATCGTCGAGGTCGAGGAACATGACGGCGGCAGAAGCACCTTCTTCCAGGTTGCTCAACGCGTCGCTCACGCGGGCGGTGAAGTTTGCCCGATTGGCGAGACCGGTCAACGAGTCATGGAGCGCCTGGTGCCTCAGCTCCTCTTTCAGGATGGTCAAGCTTGCGAGGGAGTCGACGAGTTTGCCGTTTTCGAGGGAGACGGCGACCTGCCTGGCGAAGGTCTCGAGGAGTTTGATGTCGCTGGGTTTGTACGAGCTCACGTCGTCGAGCTTGTTTGCGACGAGAAGGATGCCGCCGACCGCCTCATCCACGAACAGCGGTGTGGCGATGCCTTCCCGAATGGACGGGCAGTCGCCCAGCCGCGTGAACTCCTCGTCGTCTCTGTCGAACAACCTGCTGGCGCGTGTCGATGCAATCTCATGCCAGACAGGGCGTTCGTGATCCAGGGGAATCAACTTCATCTGGAGTTCGCCGTCGGCCGGACCGACCCGGGTCCGGTATCCGGCCTCATGGGATTCGTCGACGAACAGTGTTATCTCCGCGAACTCCGCCGCAAACATCGCACGTGCCCGGTCTACCGCCACGAGCATCGCCTGCTCGATTTCGGGCGTCTGGTGCAGCACCCTGGTCGCGTCGTAGAGGGCCTCCAGGCGTGTGCGCTGCTCGCGCTGGCTCATATAGGCCCGGTAGGAAAGGAAGAGAATCGCCGGCGGGATCATTGCCAGGAAAGCCATCCCCGGTGCCAGTTGGGTCATGGTGACCGCGATCAGCGCCAGGCTCGAACTCATAAGTGTGGCAAGTGTGCTCAGGCCGATGACCTCGCCGATCCCGGGCCTGCGGAAAGATCCGGAAACCAGGAAGATGGCCAGGTTGACGAGGAACATTGCCGTCGTGAGGGCGGCCAGCGCCGCAATGAGCGCTCCTGCCCATCCGGCGATTCCCAGAGGCTGCCCGAGCCGCGCAATGCTCCGGAACACCACGATCGCTATTCCGAACACAAGTGTGAACTGGGAAACGTTGAAGAGGAGTTTCAACAGGGGTTGACGGCGGTGGAGGCTCAACACGAGCGTCGAGCCGATCGCAACAGAAAGCATCATGTGGGCAGGCGCGAAGAAGAAGAGGCCGAAGATCATTGGGATCTCGCTCATCGAGAAGGAGTGAGCGTCGCGTCTCCCGCGAAAATGGACGACGGTGATCTCGCTCAGGTATACGGCCGGGATCAGAACCCACCACGGCACACCGAGTTCCTCCCCCAGGGAGTCCCAGTCGGAGACGATCATGGCGATCAGCAGGGCGGCAGCCGCGATGACGGCCGTCAGGAAGAGGACGCGCGTCGACCCGGACCTTCGAGGCGCTTTGGTGCGGGTTGTTGGTGCTTTCACTGCGACCGCTTTCTATCGATCGAGCCGGAGCTTGCCCGATGCGACTTCTATCGGCGCTTGAACACGGGAACTTGCGATCTGTTTGACGGGCTCTCCAAGTGACTAGTGCCTTCCGGGTGCCGGAGCGGGCCGTCACGGCGGCTACGCTGAACCCATGGCACCTGAAGAAGAACGCATCGCCCTCTTCCTGGACTATGAGAACCTGGCGATCGGAGCTCGAGACCACCTCGGGGTCACCTTCGACTTGAAGCCGATTGCCGACGCTCTGGCCGAACGCGGCAGAGTGATCGTGCGGAAGGCCTACGGCGATTGGTCGATGTTCGACGAGGATCGCCGGATGCTCACTCGGAACCATGTGGAACTGATCGAGATCTCCCAGCGGATGGGTGCGTCTCGCAAGAACGCGGCCGACATCAAAATGGCAGTCGATGCGCTCGAACTGGCTTTCGAGCGAGACTACCTCTCGACGTTCGTCATCGGCACGGGGGACAGCGATTTCACCCCGCTGGTCCACAAGCTTCGAGAGTTGAACCGGAAGGTGATCGGGGTCGGAATCAAGGACTCGACGAGTGCGTTGCTTCCGCCCGCCTGCGACGAGTTTCTGTTCTATGAACGACTCGAAGGAGTCGAGGTGCCCGCCGGTACCCGGTCGGGGGCCCAGCGGCCTCATCGCCGGACGAGTGATCAACAGGAAGAGCCGAAAGTCGAAGTCGAGGTAAAGGGCCTCGACGACCTCGACAAGCTGGTGACCCAGACACTTTCGGGCCTTCAGCGTTCCGCGCCGGGCGCCGTACTTGCCTCCTCCCTCAAGCGGGCATTGATCCGGAAGGATCCGACCTTCAGCGAGGCCGACTTCGGCTTCCGGGCTTTTGGAGAACTCCTGAGGCATATGGAGAAGCGGAAGGTCGTCGCCCTGAGCGAAGGGAGCGCAAAGGGCGATCCGGTCGTTGATTTCCGCTCAGGTGACAGCGGTGAAGACGAGGCTTTCTCGCTCCTGTTGTCGGTTGTGGCGGGTCTGGAGACGGCAGACGGCCCACCTGCTCTATCCGGCCTGAAGAACCAGTTGCGCAAACAGAATTCGAAGTTCACCGAGAAGCGCTATGGATTCGGGGGGTTCCTGCAGTTCTGCAAGGCAGCGCAGGCCCGTGGACTCATCGAACTCGAGTGGAACGAAGCTGCAGACGACTACCTGGTCAGGGTCGCGCTGCCCGATCGGTAACTGCCAACGGCCGGACAGCGGGTCCCGGCCGGGGCTTAGACTTAGGGATCTTCGCCTCGAAGCCTCAGGAGGTCATTGTGGAACAACGCCGTCGCAGCTGGGCAGAGCCCTACAAGATCAAGATGGTTGAACCCATCAAGATGACCACCCGGGAGCATCGCGAGAAGGCAATCGCCGAGGCCGGATACAACAGCTTCCTGCTCCGCTCCGAGGATGTCTACATAGATCTACTCACGGACTCCGGCACCTCGGCGATGTCCGATTATCAGTGGGCCGGTCTGATGCTCGGCGATGAGGCCTACGCCGGTTCCAAGAGCTTCTACCACCTGGTCGATGCCGTGCAAGAGGTGTACGGCTATCCCGAGTTGATCCCGACGCATCAGGGCCGTGGCGCCGAGCACATTCTGAGCCAGCTGATGATCAAGCCGGGCGATTACGTGCCGGGCAACATGTATTTCACTACAACTCGTTTCCACCAGGAGCACGCCGGCGGGATCTTCGTCGATGTGATAATCGATGAGGCCCATATGCCTTCGGTCGAGCACCCGTTCAAGGGCAACGTCGATCTGGGCAAACTCCAGAGCTTGATCGACGAGGTGGGAGCGGACCGGATCCCCTATATATCGGTTGAGACGAACGTCAACATGGCCGGCGGCCAGCCGCTGTCCATGGCGAATCTCAGAGCGACTCACGAACTGTGCAAGAGAAACGGCATCCCGGTGATGCTTGACGCCACCCGTGCGGTTGAGAACGCCTACTTCATCCAGCAGCGTGAGGGCGGTTATGAGGACAAGTCGGTCAAAGAGATCATGCTCGAGATCTGTTCCTATTCGGACGGCGCAACCGTGTCGTCCAAGAAGGACAACCTCGTCAACATCGGAGGGTTCCTGGCAGTGCGCGACCCGGATCTGGCCACTCGAGCCCGTGCGATGCTCGTCCAGTTCGAAGGTCTGCACACCTACGGGGGAATGGCGGGCCGTGACATGGAAGCGCTTGCCCGCGGTATCTACGAGATGGTTGAAACCGATGATCATGCAAGGGCTCGAGTAGGTCAGGTCGAATACCTCGGGAACGCGTTGCTGAAGGCAGGTATCCCTATAGTGATGCCGGTCGGCGGCCACGGGATCTTCATGGACGCCGCTGCGATCCTGCCGCACCTTGCGCAGGACCAGTTTCCTGCTCAAGCATTGACGGCGGCGCTGTACGTCGACTCGGGTGTACGCGGGATGGAGCGTGGAGTTGTCTCCGCCGGGCGGGATCCGAATACCGGCGACCATCGCTACCCGAAGCTCGAACTCGTGCGGATGGCCATTCCCCGCCGGGTCTACACGCAGGCTCATATGGACGTCACCGCCGAGTCGGTCATCGAGGTCTACGAGAACAGAGAAAACGTCGGCGGTCTGAAGTTCACCTACGAACCGCCGGAACTCCGTTTCTTCCAAGCCCGCTTCGAAAAAGTAGCGAGTCGCTAGAAGCGAGTCTCGGGCAAGCTAGAACTCGCGACCCTTCTACGGCCAGATGCCTCTTTCCATCAGCGTCTTGACGCACCGTCCCACCGCGACGACATAGGCGGCGGTGCGAATGGTGGGGGCTTCGAGGGGAGGTTCATCTGGATGATCGACGGCCCACTCTGCTCGATAGTGGTCTATCGCATCGACCAGAGCGGCCCTGGAGGTGACCACGACGTTGGTCGCTCGATACATCTTCTTCTTGAGCTTCTCCTGGACCTCGTGTTCTTCCCATTGCTGATTCTGGAGGTTTTGCACCCACTCGTAGTAGCTGACCACGACGCCGCCGGCGTTCGCCAGGATGTCCGGGAGGACGATGATGCCGTTGTCGTGAAGGATCACATCGGCTTCAGGGGTCGTCGGGCCGTTGGCGGCCTCGACCACCAATCTCGCTTTGACGCGACCGGCATTGCTCTCGACGATCTGATTCTCCATCGCGGCCGGTATCAGGATGTCGCACGGAACTTCCAGGACTTCTCTGGGTGCGAGTGCGTTGGAGCCCGGGAAACCGACGACCGATCCTGTTGCCTCCTTGTGATCGGCGACCCTCTTGACGTCGAGTCCCCCCGGGTCGAAGATCCCGCCCCGAGAGTCGCTGACTGCCACGATTCGGGCGCCGGCGTCGTCGTAGAGCTCGGCAGCCCATCGGCCTGCGTTCCCGAAACCCTGTACGGCGACATCGGCCCCCTTGAGCGAAGTCAAACCGGGGAGACCGCCCAGTTCCAGGAAGTGCTCGGTCACATACAGACAGCCCATCGCGGTGGCACTCTCGCGCCCGAGCGATCCCCCGAGGTCCACGGGCTTGCCTGTGACCACCGGAAAGCAGTTCTCGCCCGGGTGCATCATCGAATATGTGTCGAACACCCAAGCCATCGTTTGCTGGTCCGTGTACAGGTCCGGGGCGGGAATGTCCGTATGAGGTCCGATGTTGTCGCCCAGGGCTGAGATGTACCTGCGCGTGACCCGTGCTTTCTCGCCCTCCGAAAGCAGCCGGGCGTCGCAGGCCACCCCTCCTTTCGCCCCACCGAACGGCACATCGACCAGGGCGCATTTCCACGTCATCCACGCCGCCAGGGCACGGACTTCCTCTTCGTTGACCGACGGATGAAACCGGAATCCTCCCTTGCCGGGTCCGCGGGCGTTTGAGTGCAGAACGCGGTAGCCGCGGAACATCTCCACACATCCGTCATCCATGCGCACCGGCAGGGAGACCCGGACCACTTGTTCAGGTTCGAACAGCCACTCGCGCATGCCAGTGCATTCCTTGAACTGATCGAGGAATGGAACGGCCTGGTTGAACTGGTGGTTGGCCACCCGGAGCGGATTCAACTCTCCTTCGGTGATCACCGCAGTCATCCTTTCCGGAACGGACGCCGCCGACGGGTCCCCATTCGTCTCATCGTCCTCCCGGTCGTCTCGCCTCCCAAGGGGCCAAACGACCTTGGACTCGAGACACCCGGCCCTCAGCCATACTGGGGCGATGCAGAAGATCGCCACAGCAATTCATGACGAAGGCATTGCCTTCAACGTTCGAACCCGCTCCGGTCATGACATTCGAGTCGAGGGCACGGCTGCCGAGGTGCAGTCGGGGCCGGGGCCGATGGAGTTACTTCTTGTCGGTCTGGCTACTTGCAGCAGTACGAATGTCGTAGAGATGCTGACGAAGATGCGACAGCCGTTCACGTCTCTCGAGATAGACGTCTCGGGCGAGAGAGCTCCGGATCCTCCACGGATTTGGACCGACATCGCCCTGCACTACCGGATAAAGGGCAACGTCGACCCGCGCCGGTTGGAGCGGGCGATCTGGCTGAGCGACAACAAGATCTGCTCGGTATACGCCATGCTGTCTGCCGTTGCCAGCATCCAGAGCACCTATGAGATAGCCGCCGGATGATTTCCGCTCAGGTCGAGACGTAGGTCACCCGTTCCCGGCCGATGCGGTCCCAGAGGGCGACGCCGGTCACGGCCGCCCACACCGGCGAGAGTCCCACGATTCCCGCCTCGCCCGCCATGGCGAAGGCAAGCAGACCGGTGCCCAGCGCGCCCACCCGGGCGCTCCGGAGGCGCCGCACCTCCAGGAGGGTGTCTGTGTGATCGGCGCGGCTGGAGGGTTGGTAATTCCGGAGGCTGAGCCCTGCAGAGAGGCCGACTGCGAGGACCGCGATCGATCCCAGAGCCGGGACCGGCCAGCTCCCGGGAAGGCCGGTCGCTGCGGCGCCTGCGGTCGCCGATGCGGCAATGAGGAAGGCACCGGCTAGCTGGAACCTCGGCGCAGGCTCGGGCAGCCGGTGGTCTCTGGCTACGGCGAACGCCATTGCCACGCCGCTTGCCCAACCGGTTGTTGAAGTCCCGCCGACGTAGGCGACTCCGATCAGGGCAAGCACGTCGAATGCGGTGGGAGGCAGGCCCGTTGATCGGTGGAGTATCCGAGCGGTGACGAGAGCGAGGGCCACCGGGAGCAGGAGCGCCTTTCCCAATAGGGCGATCGTGGCTCCGGCGAGTACGCCGCTCAGTGCCGCGGCGTCCGGGCGATCCGGGTCGAGCTCCCGGGCCACGGCCCAGCCGAGGAAAGATCCTATGCCGGCGTTGAATGCGTACCCGAGCGAGTTGTCGAGGTTGACCGCGAGCGCCAGTGCCCCCGACGCGATGGAGATCAGAAGCGCCTTTCTATGCGAAGGCAGACGAGGATCGATGATTCGCGCAAGCGCGGTCAGGCGACGCGCGGTCCGACCTGAGTCTTCGGCGGGTTGCGGACCGGCGAGGTTGTGTTCCATTTCATCGTTCATACGTCACCGAACCTTTGCCGGATGTCATCGCGGCGGGATGCGCCGTCGGGGAGTCCTCACAGGGAGCACGACCACCAGTTCGTCGTGGCGACCCGGGATGGGTTCACGGCCGACGTCTCTTCGGGCGGTGTCATGATCCCACTTCCCGTACATTTCCCAGCACGATTCGGAGCAGAACTCCGATGCCTCGTCACGCCTGCCTCCGTCCCACAGGCAGCGCGTATAGGAGGCCCGCAGCCAGGGCGGGTCCCACACGGGGTGATATGCCCGATCGGGGAAACTCGCTTCGGTCATCAGATACCAGTCTGCCCCAACAGTAGGAGAATCCCTAGCGCTCTCCCCGAATGGAAGGAATCAGCCAGTCCGCAGGAGCTCTGCTTCGAGATGAAACTGGTACGGCCGGCCGACGGCCTCCATGTCGAGGCGATAGCGCAGTGCATTGCCCGTCATCTCGAGTCTCCTGCCAACGGTCACGATCTGCTTGGCGGTCGGAGTGAGCAGGACTCCTGTGCTCTTGAGGTCGATTGTCGAACCGCGGAGACTTCCGACGTGGACTTCGGCGATGCCGCTCGGCTGGGCAATCACGAGTTCGACCCCGTCGCCCATTCGGAAGTAGCCGGCTTCGGAATGGAGCGGAGCCCCGTCCGGCCGTCGCCAGGTTCGCTGGTGATAGAACAGGAACGGTTTGCCCGTATGGTCGATGCTGATCTCCTCGTCGTACTCGAAGGGAGCGATCGTCGGGTACTCGCCGCGTCCCCTCCCGCTCCAGGCCCCCACCAGGAATGCAAGTGGTTGAATGTCAGGATGCATGTCCATCGTTGTGCCTGCTATCTCGGGATTGGAGCACTGAGACTAGGGCATTGGCGACGCCCAATCGGCCGGGCTTCAGTGCCGTCTCGCCTACCCTGTCCTCGATGTTCGACCGGATAACGCAAGCCTTCAGCGCCTCCCGTCGCGCGGCCGGTGAAACGGGCGATACCGCCTGGACGCTGGCGCTCGCCGCTCTCGTGGGTGTCGGTGTCGGCGGTGCCGCGGTGCTGCTGATCGCCGCCATCGAGGTTGTCGCCGACGTCTTCTCCGAAGCGGGGGAAATGTCGGGCATTGGTGACTGGATGGTCTTCATTTCACTTCCCCTCGGATTCCTCGGTGCCTGGTGGGTTGCGAAGCACTTCGCTCCGGAGGTCGAGGGTGACGGCGTACCCGAGGCAGCCGAGGGCCTGGCCCTGCACGGTGGATACCTGGGGAGTCGATCGGTGCCGTTCAAGATCATCGCAACTGCTCTGACCCTCGGAGGGGGAGGATCGGCGGGCCGGGAAGGACCCGTCGTGCAGATCGGAGCCGCCGTCGGATCTTTCGTGTCACGAAAGGCCCGTCTCGGTGAGGATCAGATCAGGAGCATGGTGGCTGCCGGAGCAGGTGCTGCCATCGGAGCGAGTTTCAATGCTCCGATCGCCGGGATGTTGTTCGCCATGGAGGTCATTCTTCGCAGCTTCGCCGCCCGACATCTCAGCTCGGTCGTCGTCGCGTCCGTTGCCGCCGCCGTGACGACCGAGGGTTTGTCCAACACTTTCGGCTTGGATGAGGTGCTGCTGGTGGCATTCCCCTTCGGGATGGAAGACTCCCGGGAACTCCTCCTGTATCTGCTGCTCGGTCTGGTCGTAGTTGTGGCGGCCTGGGCATTCCTGCGGTCGCTCGACGTCATGGAGGGGCTGGCGGCTCGTCTGCCGGGACCGGCATGGATTCGGCCGGCGCTGTTCGGACTCGCGGTGGCCATGATCGGTTTCTTCGAGCCGCGGGTGCTGGGAACCGGCCAGGAGTTCACTCGCCAGACGCTTCAGCTGGTCTCGGAGGCCGACGACGTGTGGTGGGCGCTGCTGTTGCTTGTCTTGCTGAAGCTGGTTGCCACCTCGGTCACTCTCTCGTCGCGCGCCTCCGGTGGCGCCTTCATGCCGTCGTTGTTCCTTGGTGCAGCACTGGGGGCAGCGTTCGGGGAGTTCCTGGCCCCGTACTGGACGATCTCCGTGCTGGCGCCCGGCGCTTTCGCCATCGTCGGAATGGCCGCCATGTTCGCAGCAGTTGCCCGTGCCCCCTTGACGGCCATCCTGATCGTCTACGAGATAATCGGTCGCGACTATGCGCTGATTCTCCCCTTGATGCTCGCCGCGGCCATCGCGACGGCACTCACGGAACTCATCCATCCCGAGAGCGTCTACACGATGCCGCTCAAGCGTCGCGGCATAGTGCTGACCAGCGTCGGGGAGGTCGATCTGCTCGACACGATTGCCGTCGGCGAGGTTATGTCCACCAGCGCTGCCTTCGCGGAGCCGGCAATGACGTTGCGCGAGGTGCAGCAGCTGTTGGATCGCAACCGGCATCATGGAGTGGCAGTGCTCGATGAAGGTCGTCTCGTCGGCTTGATCACCGTCAGCGACATCATGCGGGCCGGAGGGGCACGTGACGACCTCACCGTCTCACAGGCGATGACTGCCCGGCCCGTAACCGTTCAGCCGTCGACACCGGTGTCCGCCGCGCTCGAGCGCATGGCTGCACTGGGAATCGGCCGTATGCCGGTAGTGGCCGACGACGATCCCGGACGTCTCGTCGGAATGTTCCGCCGTGAGGACGCGGTGCGGTCGTATCACTATGCGCTGGCTGCCAATACCGGGCGCCGGCTCGATCGTCAACGCATGGCAACCCGAACCGACCCCGGCACCAAGTTCTTCGATTTCCGTGTTCCGCCCGGCTCGTTCGCAGACGGGCGCCCGCTCCGTGAGATCGCCTGGCCGGAGGGGTGCACCATTGTCTCGGTTCGGCGCCACACAGAAGTCACCGTTCCGACCGGAGACACGCAGCTACACGCCGGAGACGTGGTGACGGCTTTCGGTACGACCCGCGGGCAAAATCGGATGATCGAGCGGCTGAACGCCACGGGCGATGAGCCGACGGCGGAAATCCAGCTGGAGGACCGCATCGAAGACGAGCAGTGAGCCTGTGCGACCTGCGACTCGCGACTCTTGACTCGCGACCCTTCTAGAGATACACCCCGGGGTAGTCTTCTTTTTCCTCCGTTGCCGGCAGGGCCGGCGGTTTCTGCATCTGCTGGAGTTGCGCCCGCGTGGCCAGCTGCTGGCTGAACAGCGACGCCTGAATGCCGTGGAACAAGCCCTCGAGCCAGCCGATCAGCTGTGCCTGGGCGATGCGTAGCTCAGACTCGCTGGGGGTGTCGTTGGTGATGGGAACGAAGATGTCGTTGAACTCCTCGCGTAGATCCTCCGACAAGACGCCCTCGAGTTCGGCCAATGTGCGCTTGTGGACGTCCAGTAAGCGACGCCTACCTGCTTCATCGATGGGCGCCTGGCGCACTTCGTCGAGCATCGCCCTCGTCATCGAGGCAAGCCTGATCAGTTTCGTCGGGTGGGTGACGAAGCTCTCTTCGCCGTCGGGCACTGCCGATTCGGGGGTCTCGACGACCTCGGGATGAAGCGGTTCCTCGTGTTCGGTGGGCATCATTCTCCTTGGATGCTGCTGCTTCGAAGCTTAGAGCCGTTCACGAACTTGGCGGTTGCCGGCCGGAGGAGCAGGTTGAACGAGGGTCGGCGCCGGTCCTTCCAGGCCCGGCCGTCACCTGGTCAGGATCGCTCGCAATCTCCAGGCACCCACGGCGAAGAAGATTGCTGCGTAGCCGAGCAGGATCAGGAGGAATCCGGCGATGTCGCCGAATCCGCCCCCGTATCCCACCAACTCCTCGAAGGACTCCAACGCCCACGCGTGCGGAGTTATGTGAGCCACTCGCCAGACCGTGTCCGAGAGGAGTTCGAAGGCTGCGAGCGGAAACATGGCTCCGCCCAGCGCGGCCAGTCCAAGGCCGATCATCGTCGCAAGGCCGCCTGCCTGCTGGTCGTTGGACACGACCGCACCCAGCAACATCGCAGCCCCGCTCGAAACCAGGGCGAAGACGGCGAGAACGACCAGCGCCAGCAACGGGTCTCCCCAATCGACTCCGAATATGAGCCACGTGCCGACGAAAACGACGATTCCCTGCACGAGTGCGATCGCCAGTCGGCTGAGTCCTTCGCCGAAGATGACGGTTCTTGCCGTAGTCGGTGTCGAGATCATGCGGCGGGTGACTCCGAGCCGCCTCGATTGGACCAGAGCGGCCGCTCCCTGGAGTGTGGTGAGGAAGATGAACAGAACGAGCATCGTTTGGGCGTAGATATCGAACTGTCCCAGCCCGGCGAGTGCGAATGGTTCACCGGCGGTTGAGGCTACGACTTCAACGGGAGGGATGGCCGTCTGCACCTCGGTTGCGACGGTGAGAGCTTCGTTGAACGAACCGGCGCCTTGCAGTTCTGCGAAGCGGGCCGTTCGGAGGATCGTCGACTGCTGGTTGACTACCGAAGCTATTGCCGTGTTGATGCCCTGAAGCTCCTCGCTCTGGGTGCGGGTGACGTAGCGGACTTGCACATCACCGCCCGACTGAAGGGTCGCCGCGTATCCGTCGGGAAGTATCAAAGCGGCCTCGATTTGTCCCCGTTCCACGGCCCGGACGGCAGTCTCCTCAGAATCGAACTCCTTGACGATCATGCCCTCGATGTCTTCGAGCCCACCGAGAAGCTGGGTCGAGAGGGCGTCCTCGGCCTCTGCGTGAAACCCCAGCCGCGGGGTGGAGGCCCCTCCTTGCATGGAGCCGAGTAGCAGTACCAGCAAGATCGGAAACAGGAAGACGGAGAAGATGTTGGAGCGATCGCGGAAGAACCTCCGCAGGCTGGTTCCGGCAATCGCCAGGGCCTTCATGGTCGCATCCCCCTTCTGAGGCCTGCCATTCCGATCGAACCCGTCACCAATCCGAATGCCAGCATCACAACCACCGGCAGGAATACGACTCCGAGTTCACCGGAGCTCAAGTCCGCCAGACCCTGCATGAACCAGGCATGGGGCGAGACGAACCGGAGGCCGGCGATCAACCCCCCAGCCTGCGCAACGTCGAAGAAGGTGCCACCGAGGAACCCCAGGATGACGCCCGCCATCGACGCCATGGAGGCGGCTTGCTCGGCTGTTCGTGAATAGGAACTGACGAGAGAGACGATTCCCATGGCGGATATCACCGCAGCCAGCACCAGCAGGGTCACTCCCAACGGGTTTCCCCAATCGGCCTCGAGGATGAGAGTGGTGGTCAACATCAGTACCGCAATGCTCACTATTCCAACGAGGAAGGCACCGGTCGCCTTGCCGGCGATGATTGAACGCTTCGAGATAGGCGCGGCCAGGAGCCTCGCCAGCGTTCCGTTGTGACGTTCCTCGAGCAGGCTGGTGATGCCGAACTGTACGGTGAAGAAAACGAAGAAGATGGCCATCCCGGCTGCGTAGAAAGTAACTTGATCCAGTTGCTTGGTGTCGGCAGAGACATCGGCCAGCGTGGCGGGATAGGGCGTACTCAGGACGGCGAGCCCGGTGGAGAAACGATCCACCTCCTCTTGGAGCAAGCTCTCGACGGTTGCCACAGCCACCCGCACCGAAGTGATTTCGGCGGCGTATCCCTGCGCAAGAGAGACGGCGATCCCGGCATTCGACTCGGCAGATTGGTTTCCGATCACCTGGAGTGCCACTTCCCGCTCGGATTGAACGTCGGAGCCGAACTCCGGGGGGATGACGAAGAGGGCATCGGCGCTCGTGCCCTCCTGCTCGGCGAAGGGGTTGGCATCCTTGTCGACGAGTGCCATCCCTTCGTCGACGGTCGCCAGTTGAAGTACCTCGACGCCCGGCGCCTTGCGAAGGACGTCGTCGACGAACAACCTGCTCACCTCGCTCTGATCCAGGTCCACCACGGCATAGGTGGCGCTGAACTCGTAGTTCTTGAGAGGGTTGAGAGCGAACCCGAAGATCAGTGCCATGGCCAGGGGCGCCACGATTCCCACTATGTATGCCGAACGGTCGCGCAACCGTTCTCTGAGGTCTTTGGCGGCGATGGTCCACGCGGTGCCCATGATCACTCCCTCAACGCGCGCCCGGTTAGGTGCAGGAACACCGCCTCGAGGTTGGCGGTGTCGACATCCACCCCTCCAACGGAAACCCCCGTCGCTGAAGCCACCGACAGGATCTCCGGCAACTTGTCGTGGGCGTTCCCAACCAGCAGGTCGATTCCCTGGGCGGTCACGGCAGCATCTTCGATGCCGGGCAACTCCACGAGGGCGGCGGATCCGGCGGCGAGGTTTCCGGTGGCGACGAGGCGGACACGGTCTCGCTGACCGACGAGCTGCACGAGGTCGCGTTGAGTTCCTTCAGCTTTGATCGTGCCGTGGTCGATGATCCCGATGCGATCGCAGAGCCGTTCTGCTTCCTCCATGTAGTGGGTGGTGTAGAGGACCGCCATTCCCTCCTCGCCGAGTCGTTCGACGCTCTCGAGAATGGCATTGCGGCTCTGCGGATCTACGCCCACCGTGGGCTCGTCGAGTATCAAGAGAGTTGGATGGTGAAGGAGGCCGATTCCGATGTTGAGCCGCCGCTTCATACCGCCCGAGTACTCGTCTGCCCGGTCGTCGGCCCGGTCGCGCAGTTCGATGATGTCGAGCACTTCGTCCACCCGCCGGTCGAGTTCCGCACCCCGCAGGCCGTAGAGCTTGCCGAAGAAGCGAAGATTCTCACGGGCATCGAGGTCCGGGTAGATGGCGAGATCCTGAGGTACCAGTCCTACGTGACGTTTGGCGGCAGTGGCCTCCGGATCCATCACCTCTCCGGCGACGAGCACCCGGCCGCCGTCACGTTCGAGCAACCCTGCGATGATCGAGATGGTGGTCGTCTTGCCGGCTCCGTTCGGCCCCAGCAGTCCGTACGTCTCCCCGGCTGCGATGTGGAAGCCGACACCGTCCACGGCAGTCAGATCACCGAAAGACTTCCGGATGTCCGAGCAATCGAGCACGATCCCGTCGGATGGTCCCGACCCCATTTCCACCTCCGTTTCTGTTGAGGACAGGTTGGGTCCGCATGAAGAGATGTCTTAGGGTCTTTCGGCCCATTCACGTACGGCGGTCAGAAGGCTCCGAGTAGCGCGCAGGGCTTCGACCGGCGCGCAGGCCGAACTGACGGCATGCCGCCTCCCGCCCCTACCGTCTGCAGAGCTCGGCGAGGGCGCGTTCGAGATGCCAATCGACGCCGGCCGCGAGCTGCAGGTAGGTGCGCCGGATACCGGAGTGCTCCATTCTCTCGATCCACTCGCGATGCTGGTCCCAGGATCCGACCTGTATGCCGTCCGTTTGGCGATAGCGGGCGAGCAACTCTTCGGGATCGGCTTTGGTTCGCCGTGCCAGCCCGGCCGCCGCTTCGAGGAGTTCGGCATCGGAGTCCCCGCCCAGCATCGGCATGCAGGTCGAGATGAGGATCGCATCCGGATCACGGCCGGCCTCTTCGGCGGCCCGCCGCATCACCTCGATCCGCTCTGCGATGCCTTTCGGTTCGTGGTGGTACAGGTTGAACTCATCGGCGTACATACCTGCGAGAGTCGGAGTCTTCGCCGCGCCGGAGCCACCTATCAGGAGTCGCCTGCCTTCTCTGCGGGCCTTCGGATGTGAGTCGAATCCGGTGAAGCGGAAGAACTCGCCTTCGTGTCCACCCTGGGGGTTGTCGAAGTATTTGTGAACGTAGGCGAACGCGTCGGCGAGTTGGGCGAACCGAACCTTGCGATCCGGGTAGTCGAGGCCGTGGTAGTGGTGCTCGTCGTCGTGCCATCCGGCACCGAGTCCGAGGGTGAATCTGCCCCCGGAGATCTCGTCGATTGTGATCGCCCCTTTGGCGTAGACCGCCGGATGACGAAAGGTGATCGGGCTGACCAGCATCACCAGTTCGAGGTCCCGGGTGTCGCGCGCCAGGGCGGCCGCCTGAAACAGCGAGTCGTAGGCCGGGTTGCGGTAGTCCTGAGGTTTCGATCCGTACAGGTAATGATCGGCGAGGGCCAGGGCGACGGCTTTGGACTCTTCTGTGATGCGGGCGATGTTGGCTACGTGGGCGTAGTCGCCGACGACTTGAACTGCAATATCCATGGGAGCACGGTATCAGGCCGGGGGCGCAGGCCTCCCTCTACCACGTATCTTCATCCGAGATGTCGCGATAGGGACGCCAGCGGCTCAGTTTGGCTGCGGTCCGGCGAGCTCGGTTGGCGAGATCTCGCCAGAGCTGGGCACTTCCCTGTCTCGAAAGCGCCAGCTCGTCCCACCGCTGAGCGGAGGCACTGAAGGTGGCGTGGAGAGCCGGGAGAGCCCCCGGATATGCATCCCATCCCTCGGGGAGCCGGCGACCCTCGACCGGTTGGTCGAAGAGGTCGGTCAGGTACCCGTTCAAGAGCACGGTTCCCCCCCACACCGAGAGCATCATCGTTTCGAATGGGGCGTCGTCGAGTGGTCCGTATCCATCGAATCCGGGAACCACCAGGCCTTCGGTGCCGGAGAGGGCCGGGGCCGGACGGTGCAGGTCACCGAGGTCCAGCAGGATCCGCTTCGCCTCGTTGGCGGTGTCGGTCGATGCCGGGTAGTGCCTGCCGACGGCGTCCAACCAGGGGATTGCCCAATGAAGGATCCGGTCGCCCAGGAGGAATCGCCTGTCTTCGTGCGCCCGGGTCGCGATGTGTCCCCGGTCGCCGGCCCATGCCTCGCCCTCCGCGCGGGCCAGCGCTGCTCCGAAACGTGCAAGATCGGAGAGATCGCCACCTTTGATGTCGTAGTTCCAGGTCCTGGCGCGTCTCGACAGGTCTTCAGCCGGGTTGAACAAGCGGACTACCGCAGCTTCCGTAGGTGGAACGTCGATCAGGGCGGGCTTCTGCCGCCCGGTGTGCCAGGCACGGGCGACGCTCATCCATTGGGCGGCTTCGGCATTGGAGCGCGCCGCCGCATCCAGAGAAGAAGATGTCGGTGAGGTGGTCATCCGTCCCTACGGTAACCCGGATTGTTCACTGTGCGTGGCATCTCATCGGTGCACGTGCAGTGGCCGAGGTGTTACCCCCGCCAGTGCGCCGATGTCGATTGCCGGCTCTGGTTGATGTCCCGTCAATGGGCCCTGTAAGCCTCCGGGCTTGGCTTCACCGGGCGATCCAGCCAGAGCGGTCGGCGGGTTCCATCGGGCCCCGGGCCCGGCTTCGTCTGCGCCAACCATTCCCTGTAGACCTCGAAACTCTTGGAAGTGTCCACAACCACGTCACCGTACTGATCGCCCGGCTCGGCCTTCGTGATCCGCACCCGCTGGTGCCAGGCGTGCATGCCGGACACGGGATCGGGATGCGTCGGGAAGGTGAGATTCTGGTGAACGCCCGCATCCTTCCACCAGATGCGCTCCGAGTCGGGATCGTCCGATTTGAAAGGTTCGATTCCTTTCTTCTGACGCATCATCCACGTGCTCGAACCGGTCTTCGTGATGTCCACCAGCGCCGATGACCACCGCTCGTTTCCGAAATCGTCCGAAAGGCGCCAACGACCGAGGTGGTGGCTCGCAGCCACGACGCCCGGGCGTATGCCTTCCGTCCGCCAGGCACGAATCACGAAGTGGCCGTTGTCGGTGTTGACCCGCACCAGGTCACCGGTGTCAAGATCGAGCGCGTCGGCATCGACCGGGTTTATCCATAGAGGGTGGCCGTGGCTGATCTCATACAGGTACTTGGCGTTTCCGGATCTCGTGTGAATGAGCGTCGGCAAGCGAAAGATCGGCAGAAGGATCCTCTCGTTGCCGGCCATGTCCATTTCTCTCCAGTAGACGTGCGTCTTGAGATACGAGGGGATCGCCTGGTCTGGCCAGCCCCATTCGTGCATCGTCTTCGACCACCACTCCAGTTTCTTGGACGGCGATTTGAATCCGGTGACTACATCCGAGTGGACCCGCACGCCCACCGGCTGGCCCTGTCTCCGGGCAATGCCGTTCATGCCGACGTCGTCGTAGGCGACCGGTCGCTCGTGGACCTCATAGATGTCCTTCTCCACCTCGACCGCGCCGTACTTGCGCATGAACTCGAGCGGTGTGATCCCTTCAGCGGCCGCCTTGTCGGGGAGGCCGGGCACGGAGTTGTCGAACATCCACCCGTAGTATTCGTCGACCGAGATGGGCCGGTTCGGGTCGTTGGGCGACTGGAACCATTGCTTGATGCTCAGTTCGCCGTCCGGGTCGATCCGCCACGACAAGTCGATCCAGAACTCGGTCTCTTCCCAAACCTCACCCGGATTGGCCTCGTACGTGCGCTCGTATACCTTGCCGTCTCGTTCGCCGGCCACGCGCAGGACGGGTTGGCGGAAACCAAGCCACTGCCCGGCATGGGTTTCGTAGGAGTGCGTGTCGTGTCTCTCGGCACTCACACCCATCGGCAGGACGTAATCGGCGTACCAGGCCGTCTCCGACCAGGTGGGGGTGAGGGCGACGTGGAGGCCCACCATGTCCTCGTCTGTCAGCACTTCTATCCAGCTGAACCCATCGGGGTTGGTCCAAACGGGGTTGTATACGCGGGTGAAGTAGGTGTCGAGTTTCCCCCGACCTTCCTTGAGGAAGTAGGGGAGCAATATGCTCATCTCGTGGTGAGCCAGCGGATACTCGGGCGGCCACAGGAGCTCATTCCACCGGTTGTGGGTGGGCGGCATGTTCCAGTGGGTCGGCTTGAACTTGTCCCAGGCGCTCGGCGAGGTGCCCCCCTTGGTGCCGACCGAGCCCGTGAGGACGTGCAGGAACCACAGGGTCCGGGAGACTTGCCAACCACCCAGATTGCCCGATCCTGCCGAACGCCAGGTGTGACTGGCGAACCGGTGTCCGGCCTCGGCGATCCCCCTGGCGACCTCCACGAGACGGTCGGCATCGACACCCGACTCCTCGGCGGCCCACTCAGGGGTGTAGGAGGCGTAGGTCTCCTTCAGCACTGCGATGAACTCGCTGAACGTGCAGGGTCGATCGGGGTAGACCTCGGTGAGGGTCTGCTCCCAGTTGACCCAACGCTCCACGAAGGAGCGATCGATGGCGTCCCATTCGAGGAGCAGCCGGGCGATGGCGAGCAACATTGCTGCCTCGGTTCCCGGATAGGGCGATAGCCAGATGTCCGACATGGAGGCGGTGTTTGACAGCCGCGGGTCGATGGTGGCGAGTTTCGCACCCGCCTGCTTGCCCTCCATGATCCGTTGTGCGTGAGGGTTGAAATAGTGGCCGGTTTCCAGGTGAGAGGACAACAGCAGAATGAATCGGGCGTTGGCGAAGTCGGCGGAAGGGCGGTCGTGTCCCATCCACATGGCGTAACCAACCCGGGCACCGGACGAGCAGATATTGGTGTGCGAGTTGTGGCCGTCGACCCCCCAGGCCTTCAGAGTGCGATCCATGAAGCCGTCCTCGCCGGGACGGCCGACGTGATACATGATCTCGTCGTTGCGATCCTCCTGGAGCGCCTTGCGCATCCGGCCCGCGATGTCGTCGAGTGCTTCGTCCCAGGAGACCCGCTCCCACTCGCCCGAACCGCGCGGACCCTTGCGCCGCATCGGGTACAAGATGCGTTCGGGGTCGTAGACCTGGTTGATCGTTGCCGGGCCCTTGGCGCAGTTGCGTCCGCGTGATCCCGGGTGTTCGGGGTTCCCTTCGAAGCGGCGAATCTCCCCCGTGTCCTTGTCGATCACGGCAAGTAGACCGCAGGCGGATTCGCAGTTGAAACAGGTGGTCGGCACCATACGCACGTTGTGCTTGACCTTCTCCGGCCAGGCCTGTGCGTCGTACTCCTCCCAATCGTCCCACCGGTCGGGTGGCGGGAAACTGGTGAGTTCGGTTCCCGGCAGCAATCGGGGAATCTCGAGGTCCGGCTCTCGGTGTGCGGTCATGCGATCCCTTTCCTACGAGAGCGGAACACTCTGCCCGGCTTTCACGAATGCGTCGTCGGCGAACCAGATCCCCGCCGACGCGGCTAATCCTCCAACGGCTCCTATCCATGTGGCTCCTCCGGCGAGCATGATGGAGCCGAGAGCTATCGGAACGACCACGCCGATCAGCTGTCCACCGATCCACCATTCCCTGGCGAAGTGGCCGCGGGTCATGTGGTGCATGGCCGCCTCGATGTTCCTGGTCGGGTGAGGTGTAGTCAGTTCGGCCAGTGCAATCAATCCGAGAACCGAGCAACCGATCACGAGCGTCCATCCGAATGCTCGCTCGGCCGTTTCCCCGACATCGAAGAACAGCGAGGCGATCAAGGCCACGCCGCCGCCTGCCGCGAAAGCTCCCGCAATCATGTGGTAGAGCAGCACCGGACTCTGCCACAGGTCACGTGCTTCGGCCTGGCCGAACAGGAAGGCGGTGTATCCGGCGGTGGCGATGCCCAGCGGCAGTCCGATCCATGCCATGATCTCGACCAGGCCGTCCAACTCGAACAATCCCGCCAGGAACCACACGGCCAGGACGGCCGCATAGGCGCTCAGAATGTAGGCGCCCCGCACCAGCCACGATCCCGGGTTGCCTTTGATGATCAGGTAGTGGAATCGATCGGGGCGTTTGAGGTCCCAGATCAGCAGCACGCCGGTCAGCGCCAGAAACAATCCGGCGACCAGCGGTGTCGTCCAACGCATCCAGTTGCTTGTGAGTGAGGCGCCGAACAGCATTGCCATCGCAACGGCGATCGCCAGCCCGGCCGCGATACCTTTCGTGAGGAAGTAGGCGGACACGCGCCATCCCCACGGTGCCGGGTGATCGGTGTTGTATACGACGCGCGGTGGAGCGGCAGCATGATCCGAGGCCGCCGAAGGAGTCTGCCGGCGGCCGTTGGAGCCGGGGGTCAGGTCGACTGCCATGAAAGACCCTTCCGATGCTGGTTCGCGCCAAATGCCGCCATCGTGGAGGCTCGTCGCCGCCAGGGGATCGATGCTGGCGCCGTCTGCCCCCAGGTAGAAGAGGTTGGGGCCGGTTCCCTGTTCGGGAGCGCGGACGGTGGTGACCCGCGTCCGCACCAACCCGGCGATCTCAGTTGTGGGATCGTCCAGGTCGCCGGCGACGATGGCGTGTTCGGGACAGACGACGACGCAAGCCGGCTCGAGGCCCACCTCGACGCGGTGGACGCAGTAGTTGCACTTCTGAGCGGTGTGCTCGTTGGGGTCGATGTAGAGCGAGTCGTACGGGCAAGCCTGCATGCACGATTTGCACCCGATGCAGCGGCTGGTATCGAAGTCGACGATGCCGTCGGAGCGCTTGTTGAGCGCAGTGGTCGGGCAGATCGCCACGCACGGTGCGTCGGTGCAATGGTTGCACCGCATTACCGAGAAGAAACGCTTGGTTTCCGGCCAGGCGCCTTTCTCTACGTACTTGACCCATGTGCGGTTGACCCCCAGCGGAACCCCGTGCTCGGTCTTACAGGCGACCGTGCATGCGTGGCAGCCAATGCATTTCGTCTGGTCGATGACAAATCCGTACCTCAGCTTGCCCTCCCAGGTTCGCTACAGAGCCCAATTCCCACCCGAGGTCTCGTCGGTTCCTACGCTTTCTCGACCACGAAGTGATACTCGCTGTCCTGTTCGAACTGTTCCTTCAACGGGTTGCCCGTGTCCTTCGACCAGGCCGGGATGTCGCTGAGGGCGCCGCGGTCGGTTGCGACGAGTTCGATTGTCTGGCCGGCGGCGGCACCGCTGACGGCCTGACTGAGTTTGAGAACGGGCATCGGGCATTGAAGATTGCGAGCGTCGACGATGATGTCGGCCATGTGCTCTCCTTTCTAGATGAACAAGCTGATCGAAGCCTCTTTCATGAGGCTAATTGCGGAACCCGCCCCGACGGGTGCGGAGAGGCCGTCGATGAGATGCTCATCCTTGAGGCCCATCAAATCCATCGTCATCTGGCACGGCCAGAGGTTCACTCCGAGGCTGATCGCCATTTCGAGCAACTCCTGTACGGAAGCGACGTTGTGGTCTTCCGCCAGGCCGCGCATCATTGCCGGGCCCATGCCGGCGAAATGGAGCTTGGACAATCCGAGTTTGGACGGCGACGCGTTGTGAAACATCGAAAGCATCTTCTGGCGCCAGTCGTCGCCCGTCAGGCCGGCATCCTCCTTCTTGAGGATGCCGAGTCCCCAGAAGGTGAAGAAGACCGTGACATCCATGCCGTAGGCGGCACCGGTGGTGGCCAGGATGAGCACCGGCCAGGCCTTGTCCAGATCGCCCGAAGCGGCGATGATGACCATCTTCTCCTTCTCAGGAGTCGTCTTATCGGCGACAGGTTCGGTCTGATGAGCAGTATCGGTCATCGTCCCTCCTTCTCGTGGGCTCGTCCCCCTGCGCGCATATGCGCCTCGGCGAATCTTGGTACGGCCGCTTGCGGGCGTCAACCGGTTCCCGGGGTTTTCTGAGCGAGCACGATGAGGTCGGACCGGTCGGCTATGTTCTTGAGATGCAATCCGTCGCCGACGAGCTAACCGCGCTGCACGCCAGGGTCTGCAAGGGCATAGCGGACCCCAAGCGCCTCCTCATCCTCAACGCCCTCCGTGGCGGTGAGCGCTCCGTGATGGAGCTGTGCGACGATCTGGGCTTGCCTCAGGCCAATGTATCGCAACATCTCGCGGTGCTTCGGGACCGCGGTCTGGTCTGCACCCGCAGAGATGCTCAACGGGTGTTCTACTCGTTGACTTCGGTCAAGATCGTCGAAGCCATCGATCTCTTGCGCGAGGTGATGGCAGAGCAGGCAGGCTCGGGTAGCGAGTCGCGCGCAGCCGGCCGGTAGCCGGAGTCCCGGCCTCCAGACGCTCAAGAACCCCTTGCCGCGCGTCTTGCCCTCCCATAAGATACATGCGCCGATATGCATGTCAGGCACCGAGATTGCCTGTGAGGAGGGAGACCAATGCCCGGCTCGATTACCACCGACGATCTTGCCGCGCGGATCGAGGATCCCGAGAACGCCCCCTACATCCTCGACTTGCGTGCCGGGGACCAGTTCGAACGCTGGCGCATCGAGGGCAAACTGGCGCTCGACACGGTGAATGTGCCTTACTGGACGGCGCTTGGAGACATCGAAGGCATCGCCGCCACGCTTCCCGACGATCGCGACGTGATAGCTATCTGCGCGCACGGAGGATCCTCGGGCATGGTGGTTGAGATGATGGACAAGCCGAACGTCAAGAACCTCGATGGTGGCATGGACCTGTGGGCTAACACGCTCATACCGCGAGTCCTTTTCGACGACGGCACTCACTTCGTGATCCAGCTGGATCGAATGGCAAAGGCGTGCCTGTCCTATGCCGTCGGTGCGCGCGGTCACAACATGGCCGTCATTGATCCGGCCGCCGACATCGACCGCTACCTGGCGCTGGCCGAGAGCTACGGGTCGAAACTGTCCGACATCTTCGATACCCATCTCCACGCCGACCACATATCGATCGGCGCTGCGATGGCCGAGCGCACCGGCGGCACCTACCGGATCGCGCCGGGCGATGCGGAGGACGCGGTCTTCGAGTACTCGCCTCTGGAGGACGGCCAGGTGTTCACGTTCGGCGAGCTTGAGATGATCGTACGGTCGGTGGCGACGCCCGGGCATACTCCCGGATCGACATCACTCGAAGTGCACGGACGATTCCTGATGACGGGTGATGCCGTGTTCGTGACCGGCGTTGGACGGCCGGATCTCGGCGGCGAGACCGAGCCCTGGGCCAGGGACCTGTTCAACACGATTCATGTCAAGTTGTCGCCGCTCGATCCGAACCTCGAGGTCTGCCCCGCGCACTACACGAGCCGCGCCGAATCGCGTGACGACGGGACCTTGCGCCGCAATCTCGGGGATCTGCTCGAGAATGATCCGGTGGTCTCGATTGCGGACGAGTCGGAGTTCGTTGATTTCGTGGTGTCCCACCTCGGCGAGCCCCCGGCGATCTACAACGATATCCGAAAGGTGAACCTGGGCTTGCTCAGGCCCGACGCAGAGAAGGCGAAGGAACTCGAAGTCGGCCGCAATGAGTGCGCCCTTTCCAAGTGACGGGTGGCCGGCTCCGGAACCCGGGTAACCTCTCTGTCGTGAGCATTCCCCGGAGCCCGATTCTTCCGAACAACGGAAGCCGTGCGCGCGACCATCTCGCCAACGAGCGGACCTACCTCGCCTGGGTGAGGACTGCGCTCGGCATCATCGGTCTGGGTGTCCTCGTGGAGAAGCTCATTGAGTTGCAGGGCGTGGCGGCGGAAATCGCCGGGTTGAGCATGGTGGCCATGGGGGCTGCGGCGCTCGTTTACGCAACATTTCGCTACGAGCGAGTGCGGAGGCAGCTCGAAGAAGGGATGTTCCAGACCGCATCCACCGGCCCGATCGTGATCACTGCGCTGGGGCTGATCATGACGGTCGTCGCCGTCGTTTTCGTCCTGCTGTAGGCGGAGACTTGACGCCGCCGACAGGAAAGAGAGGCCGCCCGCGAACGGGGGACGTCATCGCCGGGCTGAGTGTTGCCCTCATCCTCGTCCCGCAATCGCTGGCCTACGCCGAACTGGCCGGTTTGCCGCCCTTCGTTGGCCTGTACGCGGCTGCGCTGCCGCCCCTTGCCGCCGCCTTCCTCGCTTCATCCCCGTATCTCCAGACAGGGCCGGTGGCGATGACGGCCTTGCTGACCTTCGGAGCTCTGAGAGGGATAGGGGCCGAGCCGGGCACCGCCGAGTACGTGGCGCTGGCCGCCTTGCTGGCGCTCATCGTTGGGGCGGTGCGGACCTTGATCGGGGTCGCCCGCGGCGGGTTTCTCGCCTACTTCATGTCGCAGCCCGTACTGATCGGGTTCACCTCTGCCGCGGCAATCCTCATTCTCTCCTCACAGTTCCCCACCGCGGTCGGCGTGTCGGCCCCGGCCTCCAGAATCCTCGGAAAGCTCTGGTGGACACTGACCCACTTCTCAGAATGGGATCCGGCGGCCGTCGTAATATCGCTGACGACCATCGGGCTGGTTGTAGGGGGGCGGAGGCTGCATCGGCTTTTCCCCGGCGTGTTGGTGGCAGTCATCGCAGGGATCCTCTACAGCACGATGTCCGGCTACGAAGGATTCATCGTCGGAGACGTTCCGGCCGGCCTACCGCCCTTTTCGCTCGACCTGCCGTGGCATTCATTGCCGTCGCTGCTCGTCAGCGGTGTGGTCATTGCACTCGTCGGGTTTGCCGAAGCGGCCGCCATCTCGCGCACGTTCGCCGCCCAGGATCGTCAGACCTGGAACCCGAGCAAGGAGTTCGTGAGCCAGGGCATCGCCAATCTCGCCTCCGGCATCTCGGGCGGCTTTCCGGTGGGCGGGTCGTTCTCCCGCTCGTCCGTGAATCGTCTGGCCGGTGGCAAGACCCGTTGGTCCGGTGCCGTCACCGGGATTGCGGTGCTGGCCTTCCTCCCGGTCGCCGGCGTGCTTTCTCCGCTACCCCAGGCAGTTCTCGCAGCCATCGTGATTTCTGCAGTCGCCCGCCTCATCCGGATCTCGCCTTTGTGGTCGATGTGGAGCTATTCGAAACCCCAGACCACGGTGCTGTGGACGACTTTCCTCCTGACTCTGATTCTCAGCCCTCGCATCGAGATCGCCGTGATTGTCGGGATCGGGCTCGGAATCCTCATTCACCTGTGGCGCGAGATCAAAATCGGCGTGCAAGCGAGCTACGACGGCGGGACGTTGCATCTGACACCGACCGGAGTCTTGTACTTCGGCTCTGCGCCGCAGCTGAATGAAGCGCTGCTGGCGTTGTTGACGAGCCATCCTGAGGCCAGAGCCATGGTATTCGATCTCGGCAATCTGGGTCGGATCGACTACACCGGCGCGCTCGTCCTCAAGAGCGTGGCGGACGAGGCAGTGGCTGCAGGACTCGAGATCTCATTCGAGAATGTTCCGCCGCAAACGAGGCGGATACTGGGCCGCGTGCTCGAGCAGAAGCTGCCGATTCCCTAGCCGGGTCGAAGAACGCGAAATCCAACCCCTCGACAACCCCGGCGAGTTGGTCGTACGATGAGGATCCGATCGGGATACGTAGGCGGCTGACGGGCCGATACAGAAGGGCTCTCACTGCCGGACCACGGCGATGGGTGAGTGGGCACCAGGCGGTGTTCACGAAAGGGAAGCCCCGGGATGTTGCAACATCGCGGGGCTTCTCCGTGTGCGGACTCCCGTCTGTCGGGCGTTCGATCTCCCGCTGGCTGGCTCAACCGGCGGTCGGCGGGCTGATCGGCGGCGGCTGGCGGAAGAGTCCCGCCGGCACGGGCGATTCTGTTCTTATCAGAGCGAGGTTCCAGGAGGGAGAAGAGCCGAGCGCCCACCTGAGCACGCCGACGGTGCGGCGGCCGACCCAAACCGATCCCGGAACCCGCCGGACGCCGAGTATCAGCCGCAACCGGGCCGGGACCGTTGCGACCGCCGCGTTGAAGAGGAGCTTGTAGCCGATTCGTTGTGACCTCGACAGCGGGGGGTCGCGAAGGAATCCGATGACCTCCTGCATGCCGGTGGACGAATCCAGATCCGGATGCTCGGAGACCCATGCCGACAGTGCGGCGGATTCGCCCGGCAGGGGATCAGCACTAAGCATCGATCCGACCATTGTCTGTTCGCTCACGAACAGGTCTGCCTCTTCGGACGTCAACCGGTCGCGTCCGAACACCTGGTAGGCGGTCATGAATGATTCGGTGAGCGCATTGTGTACCCATGCTGCGAACTCGGGGGTGGCGGCCGTGTAACTCCGGCCCCTCGAGGACTTGCCGCGTACCGGGCGGTGCGCCCTTCGCACGACGTCAACGGCCTGCTCCACCTCGGGCATCGCGCCGTAGCAAGTAGCGGTCACATACGCCGACGTTCGGGAGAGTCTTCCGAGAGGATCGGACCGGTAGGCGGAGTGGTCGGCCACCCCCGCCACCACCTCCGGATGCGCCGCCTGGATGAGCAACGCCCGAATCCCGCCGACGAATGCTGCAACGTCGCCGACCACCCGCCATGTCACCGAATCCGGACCGAATAGCCCGGGATCACCTCTGTAGTCCAGTGTCGAAGCCAGCGGGTAGCCGGCGTGGCTGAATGGATCGGTGACACCGGCCGTCAAGCGGCTGCGGATGTATTCAGCCGGTCGGGCAATGGTCGGGAGGGGCATGCCGAAAGTCTTCCACGCTCGCGCCGCAATCGGGAATTCTCGAGCTGTTCCCCGGCCCAATCCATAGCCCCGGCGCCGGAAGCGAAGATCTCGATGGGTCTCTTCGTTTCCGTTGAGGGGATTGGCTTGGCCCTTGTCAGGCTGGTACCCGACCCGACAATGAGAGGTGCTGCGGGCTCTGATGATTCCACCGACGACGCGCCCAACGCCTCGCGGGCCGTCCGATCGGCATACCCGACGGGTCGGTGAGCCGGGTGCGCGGAGCGGTTTGCTCGATCCTGTAGGTCATCTCATGGCCGCCGCCACTCCGGAGCTCACTCGGCGGTGCGCAGTTTCTCAACTCGCATCGATGTTTGATGGTTGTCGGGACGAGGGGGGAAGGTGTGGCCCGGCCGGCCGCTGAGGAATCAGCCCCGCATCGAGAATCAGCTCTTGCAGCTCGGGCTCGAGGCGCGAGATCTCGAGTTCGAGTTCTACCCATGCGCCGCCGGCTCCCTGCCGGTCGCCGGCCCTGGCAACATCGTTCAGATCTCCGGCGGCTGCGGACACTGCGGTGGCCCCCAGCAGGCTGGAGCTGCCCTTCAGGCGGTGGGCAGCCTTGGCGACTGCACTCAAGTCTCCTTGGTCGATCCCGGTCTTGATGGCCCCGACCAGCTCCGGGAGCTCAACCATGAAGAGATCAGCCATTTCCGCGAGAACGTCGAGCATCCCCTCGACTCTGCCGAGGGCGTCCTGGCGGTCGAATACCCTTGGCCGGCCGGCTTGATCGGCGAAGCCGGACCGATCGGTGCGCGTCGGGTTGCCGGGCACCATCTGCTCGAGGGTGGCGAACAGCTCTTCCGCTCGGAAAGGCTTGGAGAGGAAGCCGTCCATACCGGCTTTCAGACATCTGTCTCGATCGGAATCCATCGCGTGAGCGGTGAGAGCGATGATGGGAATGTGGGTCTCGTCGTTCTCGTTGTCGCGAATGACCCGGGCCGCTTCGAGGCCGTCCATCCCCGGCATTTGGATATCCATCAGGACGGCGTCGAAGTTGCCCTCTGCGACCGACCGTACTGCCTCGTAGCCGTTCTCGACTGCGACCGCGACGTGCCCGCGTTTTTCGAGGAGCCTCAACGCAAGTCGCCGATTCGTGGGGCTGTCGTCGGCCACGAGGACCCGCATCCGTGTGCGCCGTTCCCGGATCCAATGGCGGGTAACCAGCTGATCGGGTCGGGACGGTCTGCTGAGAACCCTGACCATCTCGAGGAGCTCGGAGGCGTCATAGGGTCGAGCGAGGTATCCGGCCACACCGATCGATCTGTATTCGGCAGCTTCGCCGCGCCGGCCCGAACTCGGGCAGGCAATGATCGGGATGCCTGAGAACTCTCCGAGTCGCAATACCCGCGACGAAACCTCGAAAGTGGTTCGCTCGGTGTCGACGATGATGACGTTGGGTCGCCTGTTCAGCTGCTCGACCTCGAGCATCACGCTGACCGCAGTGGAGAGATCGGTCGCCCCGACCGACGCGACGTTGCCCTGTCGGAGCATCTCGACGATGTTCCGCTGGGTGGCCGGCGAGTCCGTGATGAGGAGCGTCTGTATCTTCCCGGACGCAACCGGGCCGAGGGATTGGAGAAGAACGGCGGTGTCGTCGGCTACACCCAGAGTCGCTGTGAAGTGAAAGGTGCTGCCGGCTCCGAGGGCGCTCTCGACCCAGATTCTGCCGCCCATCTTCTCGACGAGTTCCGCGGTGATCGTGAGCCCGAGGCCCGTGCCGCCGAAGCGGCGGGTGGTAGATCCGTCGGCCTGGGCAAAGGCTTCGAATATCTGTTCCTGCTTGTCTTCGGGTATCCCGACGCCGGTATCGGCTACCAAGACGTGCAGGTCGATGTCCGTGTCGGTGACTCTTTCCCCCTTGACGCTGACGAGAACACGACCGACATTGGTGAACTTGACCGAGTTACCGACCAGATTGAAGAGAATCTGGCGAAGTCGCCCGGGGTCACCGACGACCGCGTCCGGGAGCTGCGGGTCGAGTTCGTAGTCGAGTGACAGTCCCTTTTCTGCCGCTCTCACTGCGATGGTCCGTATGGTGTCGCCGACCGTCTCGGTGAGACTGAACGGTATCTCCTCCAGCTCGAGCCGCCCTGCTTCGATCTTGGAGATGTCGAGAAGATCGTTGACGAGCGTTAGAAGGCCGTCTACAGACAGTTTCACCGTCCCCAGGTACTCACGCTGCTCGGCCGTGAGATTCGTGGAGAGGGTCAGTTCGGTCATTCCGAGAATGGCGTTCATAGGGGTGCGGATCTCATGACTGACGTTGGCCAGGAACTGCGACTTGGCGTCTGTGGCTCGCTCGGCCGTCTCCTTCGCTTCCCGCAGAGCAGTTTCCGCAGTCCGCCGCTTCTGTTCGGTTCGGATCGCGTCGGCGAGGCCTGCGACCGTGGCTACGAACGGCTCCAGGTCCTCGGCGATTCGCGAGGTGTACCCGCCGGGACGGTTGGCGACGGCGAAGGCACCGGAAACCGATCCGTCCAGCCCGAAAGGTACGACCATTACCGAATCGAGTGCGGAAGCATCGCCTGGGAACAGGGGGAGATCCTCAGCGTTCGGTCTGTCGGCTATCACGACTTCCCGGGTCCCGAGGGCCAGCCCGATCAGTCCTCCCGGCGCAGCCTGTTGGGTCTGCCCGGCCGGGTTCCAGCCTTCGCCCTGGGTGGCCTGGAGTTGCATCTGGCCGGCCTCGTCCATTTCGACGATTACCCCCCATGGGCTGGCGGTCAGGGTGAGCAGGTCGTCGAGGAGTGGCCCGAACTGGTGCAGGCGGTTGCCGTTGTCCTGGATGAACCGTCGCTGGGCTCTCGCCACGTGATCCAGCAGGGCGTTCTTCGCTGCCAGGTCGCGTTGGGCTCTCTTGAGCCGGGACACGTCGACGATCGAAAGCACGACGCGGCTCAGGTCCGGGTTGCCGTTGGTATGGAACGGCACCTCCCAGTGCATCACACAGTCGATGGGGTTCCCCCGGAGGGTTGATCCGGAGAAGTCGATGTAGAAACTCGATCGCTTCTCCCAAATGGCCAGGATCTGTTCGGTGAAGGCCAGATAGGTGCCGGCATCGATGGTTGTCGGGTTGATCGGTCCGATCAGATCGGCGCGACTGCCGGCCTCGACGAGGTCGACCGCCGCGTCGTTGACGTCGGTCACCTTTATGGCGGCGATGGCAGCCTCGAGGACCTCAGGATGGTCCCCGAGATACGAGCGGAGGTCCTCGACACCGTCCCGGCGGAGGCGGTCGAGGATGGCTGCAGTGTCGAGATAGTTCTCCTGCCAGATCGAGGTCGGTGCGCTGTCGAACAGAGAGCGGTAGCTGAGCTCGCTGGTTCTCACCGCGTTGGAGATCCTGTGGAGGGCGCCGGCGATGATCACGAAGACCGCGACCTGGAGAGCCATCGTGAAGAGGTGGGCTTCCCGGTCCCCGGCAAAGATCCCGGCGCCCCGGTCGGCCGCCCACACCAGCTGCAGCGCCCAGATCGTACCCAGGTAGGCGAGGTACCATTTCTGGTGCTTCTTGGGTAGGAACAGCAGTCCAACCGCGCCGATCGCCGCTACTCCAACCAGCAGTGGGCTCCAACGCTCTGCCGGTTGGACCGGCAACTGGAGCGCGGCCAGTGTGGCGACCACCAGAACCAGTTGCGGGGCGTTGATACTGCCGCGGTTGATCTGGAGAAAAGCAAAACCCGCGGTGACGATCGACAGCGCCCCGAGGAAGCCGACACCCGCGTCTCTCGACAGGGTGGCGGCGATGATCAGCGGCACTCCGAGCGCGACTCCACCCCAACTGAGGCCGCGCACCACCGTTCGCTCGATGGCGGATGCCGTGTCGTCGACGGCGTCGCGCGCCGCGGAGATATCTGTCCCGGCGCGTAGTCCCTGTAGCTCGACCATGGCTAGATATTCGGCAGGTCGAGTAGCACCCTTGATTGCTTTCCCCGGGTCGGGGCATGCCGACCTCGAGGCGAAGGTGACGGTCCCGCGTTGTGGATGAAACAGGGCCCACGCCCTCGGCGCGGCTCGCCCGGTTTGTGTTCTTCCGTGTGTTCAGCCTCAGCGTCCGTCCGCCTTCGACCTGCCGGTGGGTTACGGCGTGGACGGGCTCCCGATCGTGAAATCTCCGAATAGGCGCGAATATGTCTTCCGCAGGATCGCCGTTCGGCTATGGTGGCGTCTCGATGAGCCACAAGCCGTTCGTTGAGAAGCCGCCCGAGGGGGCGGCCTTTTTTCTGCCCGGGACACGGTGCGCTGCCGCACCCGGCGCGGATCAGCGGCGAATCGAAGGAGATACGACATGACCACGCTGCGTACCACCGAGCACCTTCCTTTCGGCGAGAAGAGGGATCCGCGATTCTTCGGAAGGGACATCCTCTCGGTCTCGCAGTTCGATCGCTCGGATCTGGACACCATCTTCGCGGTCGCCCATGAGATGCGCGGGATGGTCGAGCGCATCGGTTCATTCGACCTGCTCAAGGGCAAGGTCCTGACCAACCTTTTCTACGAGCCTTCGACCAGGACGTCTTCGTCGTTTGTGGCGGCGATCGAGCGTCTCGGGGGCAGCGTGATTCAGATCAACAACGTCACGTATTCGTCGGTCTCGAAGGGCGAATCCTTGCCGGACACCGTCAGGACTCTGGAGTCCTATTCGGACGCGATCGTTATCCGTCACCCTGAAAAGGGTTCTGCGGCCGAAGCTGCCGCAGCCGCCTCCAAGCCCGTGATCAACGCCGGCGACGGCCCGGGCGAGCATCCAACTCAGGCGCTGTTGGATGCGTTCACGATCCTGGCGGAGATGGGGACTCTCGACGGGCTCACCGTGACAATGCTCGGAGATCTCAAGTACGGGCGCACTGTTCATTCGCTGGCCAAACTCTTGACCATGTTCGACGTGAAGCTCAACTACGTTTCGCCCGAGATACTCAAGATGCCGGCCGACCTCGTAGCTGAGGTTGGGGCGGCGGGAATCGCGCAACTGGAGACCCCCGACCTCGACGCGGTCCTGCCGGACACCGACGTCCTCTACGTCACCCGTATCCAGAAAGAGCGTTTTGAGAGCGTGGACGAGTACGAGTTGGTGAAAGACTCGTACGTGATCACTGCGGAGACCATGAAGCACGCCAAGGAGCAGATGGCCGTGCTTCACCCGCTGCCCCGTGTCGGTGAGATCGCCATGGAGGTCGACGACGATCCCCGCGCTGCCTACTTCCGGCAGATGGAGTACGGCATGTACGTCAGGATGGCCCTGCTGGCGCTGGTGCTCGGCCGGGCCTGAGCCTTGGGCGGTCGGGCGACCCGTCGGACGGGGTCGGCGAGGGTCAGCGGCTGAAGCGGTCGAGTATCCGGTAGCCGGCGGCCGCTGCCGGGAGGAACCACGGCCGAGATCGGTAGTACCACCGGTGGGGATGTCCGATCTCGGCGAACGGGCTTCGGTCGATCTCACCGATCATCAGACGAGCGACCTCGTCGCCCAGGTAGGTGCCTAGTCCGAGTCCGTGGCCGCCGTATCCGAGCGTGTACCAGATTCCGTCGATGGTGCCGATGTGCGGCATCAGATCGAAAGTGGCGGCGAGGCGTCCGTTCCACACGTGGGTGATCGGCACGTCCTCCAGCTCGGGGAAGAACTCGACTATTCGACGGCCGAGATCCCGTCCGCTCTCCAGGAGGTCGAGGTCGGGGGACATGTTCCGGCGGCCGCCCATGAGAATCCTGTTGTCCGGTGTCCGCCGGAAGTAGTTCAGCAACCGGCGCGCCGTCCAGGCCATTCTGTTGCCGGGGATGAGGCGTTCGGCCAGTTCGGGCGGCAGCGGTTCGGTGACCGCGGAATAGCTGCCGATTGGTATCACTCCGCGTCGAAGGCCGGGCACCAGATGCCCGGTGTAGCCGTTGGTGGCCACCAGCACTTGCGGTGCAGCCAGCATGCCTCGCCCGGTGCGTACCGAGAACCGGCTGCCGGAGCGCTCGATCGACTCAACGGGTGCATGCGGAACGAGCGATGCACCGGCCTCCAGCAGCTGCTCGGCGAGTCCGAACGTGTACCGGGCGGGATGGACGCCTGCGCTGGTCGGCTCGGTCAGGGCCCCTGAGAACCGGTCGCTGCCGATCACCGACCTCATCTCGTTTCCGGAGTGGAACATCAGGTCCAGTCCGGTCGCCTGCCGGTGCCAGGCCTGTTCCTCCCGCAGGAGTCCGACGTCTCGCTCGTTGTATCCGAGTTCGAGCGACCCCGACCGGGAGAAATCGCAATCGATTCCGGACGCCACCTCCTCGACGACATCGATAGCGCGCATCGACGCGTCCCACAATTCCTGGGCGAGGGCGGGCGGATAGTTGGCGAACACCGATCTTGCGGAGGCCTTGAGCCCGTAGATGACCATGCCGCCGTTGACCGCACTCGCTCCGCCGGCCAGCTCGAGAGAATCCAGAACCACGACCGATTTGCCGGCCGCCCGGAAACGGCGCGCGGCCGCGAGCCCGGTGATTCCTGAGCCGACGATCGCTACGTCGCAGTCTGCCGGCAGGTTGGAACCTGCGGCGAGTTGATCGGAACGAGGCCGGTCTTCCGTCCAGAAGGAAACTGTGAGCGGCGGGCTCATCCCCTTCGCCGCTGCAATCGGATGTTGAGCAACATGATCGAAACGGTGATGAAGAAGATCGCCGCACCGAAGACGTTCACCTGCGCCGGGACGCCGACGCGTGCGGCACCCCAGATGAACAGCGGGAAGGTGATCGTGTTGCCCGAGTTGAAGTTGGTGATGATGAAGTCGTCGAACGAAAGTGCGAACCCGAGCAGGAACGCCGCCATCACGCCGGGCAGGATCATCGGCAGGGTTACCTTCCGGAAGGTCGTCCATTCATTCGCATAGAGATCCATGGCTGCTTCCTCGAGATGTCGATCGAATCCGGCGAGCCTTGCCTTGACGGTCACCACCACGTAGCTGATGTTGAACATGATGTGAGCGATGACGATCGTTGCGAATCCGCGGGCAACGCCCAGGACGAGGAAGAGGGTGAGGAGCGAGGATCCCATCACGATCTCAGGGGTTGCCATCGGCAGGAAGAGCCCCAGGTTGGTCATCGATCGACCCCGGAACCGGTAGCGGACCAGCGCCAGCGCAATCAGCGTCCCGAGGAGTGTGGCAACGGCCGAAGCGAGGAAAGCGATCTGCAGACTCGTAACGAGAGAGTCGAAGAGTCTGGGGACGCCAAATGCGTTCTGCCAATGGTCGAGCGTGAATCCCTGCCACGTGAAGTTGAACCGTCCCTGATGGTCGTTGAACGAGAACAGGATGACGATCGCCACCGGCATGAACAGGTAGGTGAGGGCGATGATCATGTAGGCGGGCAGGATCCGGCGTTTGATCCAGGCCCAAACCGACGGCTTCCGGCGTGTGGTTGCAGACTGGGCCATCTACGCCACCAGGTCCTCGGTGCCGGATGCGCGGACGTACGGGATGATGATGGCCAGGATCACCAGCATCAACGAGAACGAGAGGGCTGCCGCCGTTGGATAGTCCACGATGCGCAGGAAACGGTTGTCGATGATGTTGCCGACCATCAACCTTTGCGGATTGCCGAGGAGGCTCGCGTTGACGAAGTCGCCTGCCGCCGGGATCAGAGTCAGCAAGGTTCCCGCCACGACCCCGGGCAAGGACAGTGGCAGTGTGACCTTCCGAAAGGCCGTCACAGGTCTCGCGTAGAGGTCGTTCGCCGCCTCGATCATGGACGGGTGGATCTTCTCGAGTGACACATAGATGGGCAGGGTCATGAAGGCCAGGAAGTTGTAGGTGATTCCGGCGATCACCGCCCAGCCGGTGGCGAGGACCCGCCCGGTCGGAGAGATGATGTGAAGCGTCTTGAGTGCCTCAACGACGAATCCGCTATCGGCCAGGATGACCTTCCATGCCAGTGTGCGGAGCAAGAAGGGGGTCAGGAAGGGCATCAGCACGAGAACCAGCAACAAATTCTTGTACCTGCCTCCGCGGAATGCGATGCCGTAGGCGAGGGGATAGGCGATCAGCAGCGCGAGTACCGTCGCTGCGCCGGCGTACAGGAAGGAGCGAAGGAAATGCTCGCCTGCCAGTGAGAAAGCATCTGCATAGTTCTCCCATCGCCAGGTCATCTGGTACCCGGTCTGGTAGCTCCCTTCCTGCAGCGAGATACCGACGAGCTGGACCATCGGGGCGATATAGAAGATCGCCAACCACAGGCCGCCCGGCAGCAGCAGCAGATAGGGCACGGCCTTGCGTCGGCGGGCCGCCTTGCGGGCGCCGACGTTCACCAGCGAAGGAGCGTCGTCCGTCGTGCTAGTCATGGATGACGAAACTTCGTTCCGGGTGCCAGCCGACGGTGACCTCCTCGCCCGAGGCGAAGCGATCACCCGTGAGATTCTGAACGACGGCGGTCAGATCGCCGGCAGTTCCGGTCCGTATCACGTAGTGGGTGCTGACACCTATGAATGACGCGTCCAGGATCCTGCCGGTGAGAACATTCGGGGGGACATCACCGCTTCCCGGCCGGTAGACGTTCAACTTCTCCGGTCTGACGCCCACACGCAGCGTGCTGGTTCCGGTACCGAGTGCCTCGGGCCTGACGAAGAGCGCCGTGCCGTCTGCCGTTGCCACCGACCCGGCCGCTCGATCGACGACCGATACCGACATCAGGTTCGAACCACCGAGGAAGTTGGCAACGAACGCGGTTCTCGGGTCCTCGTAGATCTCGGCCGGGTCGCCCATCCGCTCGATCTTTCCCTTGTTCATCACCGCGATGGTGTCGGCCATCGTCATGGCCTCCTCCTGATCGTGGGTCACGTGGATGAACGTGATGCCGACCTCCTGCTGGATGCGTTTCAGCTCGATCTGCATCTCCTTGCGAAGCTTGAGGTCGAGCGCGCCGAGCGGCTCGTCCAGGAGCAGCACCCGGGGATGGTTGATCAGAGCGCGCGCCAGCGCCACCCTTTGCTGCTGACCTCCCGACAGCTTGCCGGGATGCCGGTTCTCGAGGCCGGCCAGCTGAACGAGTTCGAGCATCTCGCCTACCCGCCGATCCAGTTCACTCTTCTCGACGTTGGTCCGGCGCAAACCGAAAGCAACATTCTCGAAAACCGACAGATGGGGAAAGAGCGCATAGCTCTGGAAGACCGTGTTGACGGGGCGGCGGTAGGCCTTCAGGCCGGTGACATCCTCGCCGTGCAGGTTGATCGTGCCTTCAGTTGGGTCCTCGAACCCGCCGATCATGCGCAGGGTCGTGGTCTTTCCGCAGCCCGACGGTCCGAGCAGGGCGAAGAACTTGTTCTCTCCGATGGCAAGCGTCAGGTCGTCGACGGCGAGTACGTCTCCGAACCGTTTGGTGATGTTGAACAGTTCGACGGCGGCGGGTTCGGGTGACCCGAACCCGCCTTCCGTCTCTACAGGCCGATCGGTCACCCGATTATCCACCGGTTACAGCGGCGAACATCTCGTTGAGCTCCGTCTCCTCTTCCTCGGTCAGATCGCGGAAGATGTGCGTCTTGGCCAGGGTCGCCGCATCCGGGAAGATCAAAGGATCGTCTGCGATGGCGGCCAGTTCCTCGTCGCCCATCTCGGCGCCGAGCTCGCGCAGCGCCTCTTGCGCGCCGGCCACCGGTGAGATGAAGTTGATCCAGCTCTCGGCTTTGGCGGCCACGACCGGGTCGTAGAAGTAGTTCATGAACGCTTCTGCTTCAGCCTTGTTGGTGGCACCCTTGGGGATCAGCATGTTGTCCGACCACAGCATCAAGCCTTCTTCAGGAACCAGGAACTGGAGATCCGGGTTGTCGAGCTGAAGCTGAACGACGTCTCCGGACCAGGCGAACGCGGCAGCCAGGTTGCCTTGCGCGAGTTCCGGCCCGTAGTCGTTGCCGAGGAACTGGCGGATCTGGCCGTTGTCCACGTTTTCCTGGATCTTGTCCATGGCTTGCCTGGCCTCGTCCATCGTGAAGGTTGCCGGATCGATGCCCATTCCGAGCATGACGAGGCCCACGGTGTCACGCATCTCGGTCAGCATGCTCACGCTGCCGCCGAAAGCCGGATCGAAGATGTCGTTCACCGAGGTGAGTTCCCGTCCGGTCAGCGCCGGGTTGTATCCGATGGCGGTGAAGCCCGACTGCCAAGGCAGGGTGTACTTCCGATCGGGGTCGAATCCGGGGCTCTTCAGCGCGTCGACGAGATTGGCGGCATTGGGGATGTTGGCGTAGTTGAGTTCCTCGGTCCAGCCCAGTCGGATGAACCTGGCGGCCATCCAGTCGGTCAGAACCGCGATGTCCCGGTCGATGTTCTGCCCGGCGCTCAGCGGCGCCTGGTACTTGCCGAAGAAGCCGTCGTTGTCGTTCACCTCCTCGATGTACTCGAGTGCGATGCCGGTTTCCGCCATGAAGTCGTCGAGCGTCGATGTCTCGAAGTAACTGTCGTCGCCTCCCGGGTCGATGTAGAAGGGCCAGTTGGCAACCACCAGCTTCCTCGGCCCGGAGGCGGCCGTCGTTCCGGTGGTCCCTGCGGAAGCCGCGGTCGTCGTGGTCTCAGATCCATCGACACCGCACGCGGCCAGGAGCGCTGAACCGCCGAGTATGAAGAGGCCGGTTCCTCCGGCCCTCTTGAGAAACTCTCGTCTGTCTATCCCTTGTCGGGATAGCTCTCTCATGATGGCGTCCCGCCCGCCACGACGTCGTGATGTTCGCTCGTTGGTCACGTGACCTCCTCAACGAATGGGATCCGGTTTCCCGTGATCCGCATAGCCGGTTTTGCTAGTGGCGCTCACCATTGTGCAGGTCCGCCGCCGATTCGAGGCTACCTGGCGGACGTGAGCTTTGCCGGTCGGGTGGCATACGATTTCACAGTCCGTGTGCTTGGACCTCCCGTTTCTGCAGCGTTCATGCCCCGACCACGCTCGCCGGGTCGTTCCCCGACATTATCGATTGCAATTGTCGGCATGGCAAGCGAAAATGTCGAAACAGGCGATATGTTCGAGTGTTAAGCTTGGATGTGTGATCCAGTGCGATTGAATCCGAATACGACCGTGCCCGGGCTGATCGAGGGTGGGTAACCATGGCCGAAGAACCTGCCGTCAAACATCCTCGGTCCCGCCTCGATGAAATCGACAAGAAGATCATCCGGATACTGCAGACCGACGGTCGAATGCAGTTCTCCAAGCTCGGCCCGCTCGTCGATCTATCACCTGCAGCCGCCCGGCAGCGGGTATTACAGCTGATCGAGGACGATGTGATCTCCTTTGTGGCGGTCACCGATCCGACGGCAACCGGCCAGCTGGCCCAGGCGATGGTCGGCATCAAGGTGCAGGGCGACATCGATCGTGTACTGGAGGGGGTCGAGGCCCATCCCGAGGTCGTCTATCTGGTGTTGACGGCCGGTCGGTTCGATCTTCTCGCCGAGATCGTGTGTACGAACACGGACCGGTTGATGGAGGTCCTGCAGGGCATCCGGATGCAAACGGGAGTGCTGTACGCGGAAGTCTTCACGTACCTCCGCCTGGCCAAGCAAACCTACAACTGGGGTGTTTCTTGATGCGACCGGAGCTACCCGACCATTTGAGCGAAGAGACAGACGCCGGCTCCGCCGTCACGTTGCTCGAGATCGCCAGACACTCACGGAGGAAACCATGACCGCAAACATCGACCGCGATCGTATCGCGTTGCTCACCCGGCAGATGGAGGAGCGATTGCTCGCGCAGACCGTCCGATCCGGTGAGTTCGTCGAGGAGGCGAAGCGAGTCCTGCCGGCCGGCGTTGCCTCCTCATTCCAGGATCAGCCGCCCCATCCCGTCTACATCGTCGAAGGGCGGGGATCGCGGGTCATCGACCTGGACGGAAATGTCTACACGGACTACCACAACGGTTTCGGCGTCATGGTCGTCGGCCATGCTCATCCGGTGATCGTCGAAGCCATCGCGAATGCGGCTTCCAAGGGCACCCATTTCGCGGCGCCCAATCAGGCCGCGGTCCGGGTGGCAACGGAGCTCTCGAGAAGGTTCCGGCTGCCGAAGGTCAGGTTCTCGAACTCGGGAACTGAGGCAACTCTCGACGCGGTGCGCCTGAGCCGGGCATTCACCGGCAAGGACGCACTCATAAAGGTCGAGGGGTCGTATCACGGGCACCACGATGCGGTGATGGTTTCGGTGGGTCCCGATCCCAAGCTGATAGGTCCGCGCGCCAGGCCGGTCTCCGTACCGCAGACCGCAGGAATCCCCGCTGCGTTGCTCGACCTGACGGTCGTGGTCCCGTTCAATGATGCGGATGCGCTGGACAAGGCGTTGAGCGAGCGCGATGACATCGGGACGATGATCATCGAACCGATCATGCTCAACATCGGAGTCGTACCTCCGCTGGATGGATATCTCGAAGCCGTACGCGAGATCACCGCGAAGCACGGAGTCGTGCTCATCTTCGACGAGGTCAAGACAGGAGCGACGATCGCTCCCGGTGGGGTTGTGGAGCGATACGGGGTGGTCCCCGATCTCATCTCCCTGGCAAAGGCGACCGGTGGCGGTACCCCGATCGGTGCCGTCCTTGGAACCGAGGAGATCATGGGTCAGATCAGCAGCGGCAAAGTCACCCAGATCGGCACGTTCAACGGCAATCCGCTGACGATGGCCGCCGCCGAAGCGACCCTCACCAGGGTTCTGGATGGGAGCGCATATCAGAAGCTCGAAGACGCCGGGAGCCGGATCCTCGCAGGGTGCCAGGATGTGTGCGACCGCTACGGTTTGCCGGCCTATGCCGTCGGGATGTCCTCCAAAGGCTGTGTGATGTTCTCCAAGGAGCCTGTGATCGACTACCGCTCGTACGTAGCCGGGTTCGACGAAGACCTCAACTACTTGGGTTGGCTGTATCACATGACCAACGGCGTCTACATGACGCCCGGGGCCGATGAGCAGTGGACCCTGTCCGTCTCCCATTCGGACGAGGAACTCGACCACTACGTCGCCGTCTTCGAGGAGTTTGCCAGAGATGTGACTTCCTGACGGTGGCGCCGGGCCGGCAGGTTTGAAGAGAGGCGCAGCTTTGAGAAGCCATACGGAATCGCAACGGAGGGCCGACCTCATTGTGCACGGCGGCCCGGTTGTCACGATGGCACCAGGGGTCCGGGAAGCAGATCACCTGGTCGTCCGCGGCGGGGCAGTAGTGGCGGTCGGGGGCGACGCGTCCGAGTGGGCGGGTCCGGGAACCGAGTTCCTCGATCTGGAAGGCCGGATGGTGGTGCCCGGCTTCCAGGATGCGCATGTTCATCCCTCGACCGGCGGGCTGAATCTGCTGCGCTGCGACCTGGCGGGCGACGCGGATCGCCGGGACTACGTGGACACCATCCGCCGCTACGCAGACGCCCATCCCGATCGGATCTGGATTCTCGGAGGCGGCTGGGGAATGGACCGATTCCCGAGCGGGATCCCGACCAGGGAGGAACTCGATGCGGTGGTCGCCGATCGCCCGGTGTTTCTGGTCAATCGGGACGGGCACGGTGCCTGGGTCAACTCGAAGGCGCTCGAGCTGGCGGGCATTCATCGGAACACGGCCGATCCAGCCGACGGCCGTATCGAACGTGACGCCGGCGGCGAACCCATCGGTTGCTTACAGGAGGGCGCGATGGATCTGGTCGAGCGAGTGCTGCCGGAGACGACCGAAGACGAACTGCAGCGGGCGCTCGCGGAAGGGCAGAGACATCTGTTGTCCTTGGGAGTCACTGCCTGGCAGGACGCGTGGGTGACGCCGGTGGTGGAGAAGGCGTATAGAGCGCTTGCCTCCAACGGCACGCTGAAAGCCCGCGTGGTGGGAGCACTGTGGTGGGAACGCGGCGAAGGCGAGGAGCAGATCGAAGACCTACTCGCCAGGCGAGCGAAGGGCCCTGCCGGCAGGTTCAGGCCCGGCGCAGTGAAGATGATGCTCGACGGCGTTGCCGAGAACTTCACGGCTTCGATGCTCCATCCGTATCTCTGTGCCGACGGCCGGCCGACTGCGAATCGGGGCCTCGACTTCATCGATCCCTCCCTCCTCGGCGGATACGTCACAGCGCTGGACGCCTTCGGGTTCCAGGTTCACTTCCATGCCATCGGGGATGGCGCCGTCCGCAACGCCCTGGATGCAATCGATGAGTCGAGGAGGGTGAACGGGGCGTCGCAAAACCGCCATCACATTGCCCACCTTCAGGTCGTTCACCCCGACGACATACCGCGATTCCGCCTGCTGAACGTGGTGGCCAACGCCCAGCCTTTTTGGGCGGTCCACGAGGACCAGCAGGATGTGCTCACCCTTCCCTTCCTGGGACCGGAGCGGGGCGGGTGGCAGTACCCATGGCATAGCCTGGTGAGCGCCGGTGCTCGACTCGCCTTCGGCAGCGACTGGTCCGTTTCCACTCCGAACCCCCTGGTGATCATCGAAACCGCGCTGCGGCGTGTCTCGCCCTTCAACCGCGCGGGCGCGCCGTTCCATCCCGAGGAGAGGCTCGACTTGGAAACTGCCCTGCGTGCTGCGACCAAAGGAAGCGCCTACGTCAACCATCTGGACGACCGGACCGGGACTCTGGAGCCCGGCAAGCTGTCCGACTTCGTCGTCCTGGACCGGGATATCCGAAAGGTTCCACATGATGAAATCGGCGACACGCGGGTCGAGATGACGTTCATCGAAGGCGAGTGCGTCCATGGGGGTTGACGGCAACCAGAAGACCATGCCGCCGACCGGTCCCGCTCCGGCAGATCGTCTGCCGGGGGATCTTGAGGAGGAGCGTGAGCGCACGGGGGACCCGTGGAAATCGAAGTCTTGACGTGTACCGAGGACGGGAAACCGGCATTGGTCCGCGCTCAGAGAGAAAGGTCAGAACGTGCAGGACTCAGCGACGACATCGGACACAACTCCGGGCAATGATCTTCCCACCCGGGCTCGAGTGGTGATCATAGGTGGTGGGGTCATCGGTGCCAGCGTCGCATATCACCTGACCAAACTCGGCTGGAGAGACGTGGTCATCCTGGAGCGCTCTCAGCTCACCTCCGGGACTACCTGGCATGCGGCGGGCCTGATCGTCTCAGGTGGCATGACCACTGAGACACTGGCCTGGATGGCCAAGTACTCGCGTGACCTGTTCGAAGTCCTCGAGCAGGAAACCGGCCTCTCGACCGGTTTCCGTCCGGTCGGATACCTCCAAACGGGCAGTACGAAGGAACGAACCCACAAGCTTCGCCGGGAAGCTGACTTCATGCGGTTGATGGGAATCGAGCGCGAGGAGATCTCCCCCGCGGAGGTCGCCGCCCTGTGGCCCCAGGTCGACGCCTCCGACGTGATGGCAGGTTTCTTCACTGCCAACGAGGGTCGGGCGGACCCTGCGAATGTCACGATGTCCCTGGCCAAGGGGGCAAGGATGGGCGGGGCCCGGGTACTGGAGGGGACCCGTGTGACGGGGATCACTCAGAAGGACGGGCGGGTCACCGGTGTCGTCACCGACCGTGGAACGATCGAGGCCGAGTACGTGGTCAACTGCGCCGGAATGTGGGCCAGGGAAATCGGGGCCATGGCCGGCGTCTCGGTGCCACTCCAGGCTTGCGAGCACGCCTACCTGATCACGGAGCCGTTCGAAGGGGTTTCGCGCGACTTGCCGATCTTCGAGGATCCCGATCGTTTCGCCTACTACCGCGAGGAAGTCGGAGGTCTGATGGTCGGCTTGTTCGAACCCGTTGCGGCTCCCTGGTCGCTCGACGCGATTCCCGACGGCTTCAGCTTCGGCGAGATACCTTCCAACTGGGACCGGCTGGCGCCCTTTCTCGAGTATGCGATGGAGATCTTGCCCGACCTCAAGAACGTCGGTATCCGTAAGCTGTTCACCGGCCCCGAGAGCTTCACGCCGGATAACGGCTTCCTGATGGGCGAGGCGCCCGAATTGATCAACTTCTTCGTGGCAGCCGGATTCAACTCGCTGGGAATCCTCACGGGCGGGGGAGCCGGATCGATCATCGCCGGCTGGATCGTCGACGGCCTGCCCCCGGTAGATGTCACCGATGTCGACATCGCCAGGATGTCTCCGTTCCAGACGAACCGCCCCTATCTGGAGGAACGGAGTGTCGAGCTGCTCGGCAGGCTCCACTCGACCGGCTCGTGGCCCCATTCACATCCGGCGACGGCGCGCAATGTGCGGCGCTCCGCCGTGCACGAGCGCCTGGAACGAGCCGGTGCTCACTTCGCAGACTCTTCCGGGTGGGAGAACGTCGCCTATTTCGCCACTCCCGGCATCGCGATCGAGAACAAGCTCACCTATGCCCGACAGGATTGGTTCGAGTTCCACGCCGCCGAGCACCGCGCCGTTCGAGAAGATGTCGCCATGTTCGACCTCTCGTCGATGTCGAAGTTCTTGCTGCAGGGGCCCGATGCCGAGGAGGTTCTGAACTTCATTGCCGGCAACAATGTGGCCGTCCCGGTTGGACGATGCGTCTACACGCAGTTCATGAATGTCCGCGGTGGTGTCGAGGCCGACGTCACGGTTACCAGGATGGCCGAGGATCGGTTCCTGATCGTTGCGGCCGAGGCATTCCATCGACGGGTCGAGAGAATGCTGCGCAGGGGAGTGCCGGCGGACAAACGTGCCTATGTGACGGACGTGACGTCCGGCTACACGCTCCTCAGCGTGCAAGGCCCCCGGTCGCGCGAGCTCTTGAGCGAGGTCACGGCCGCGGACCTCAGCAACGACGCCTTCCCCTATTTCACGGGAAGAGAGGTGGACCTGCACCATGCGAGAGGGTGGGCGCTGAGGATGAGCTTCGTAGGAGAGCTCGGATGGGAGCTCTACATCCCTACCGAGTTCGCCCTCGGCGTGTACGACCGGATCATCGAGGTCGGCACCGAGTTCGATCTCGCCCATGCCGGAATCGAGACTCTCGAGAGCACGCGCACGGAAGCGGGGAGGCGAGATTACGGTCTGGACATGGAGAACAGCGACACGGCCCTCGAGGCGGGGCTTGGATTCGCCGTCGCCTTCGACAAGCCGGGAGGATTCGTCGGTCGCGAAGCACTGCTGGCCCAAAAGGAATCCGGGCCGCTGCAATCTCGACTCGTTCAGTTCCTTCTCCGCGATCCTGAGCCGTTGCTGTACGGGGAAGAGCCGATACTGCGCGACGGAGTCGCGGTCGGGTATCTCCGGTCGGGTGCCTACGGCCACACACTCGGCGGTGCCATGGGGTTCGGCTACGTCGAGCACGAGGAGGGCGTAACGGCCGACTTCCTCAGGTCGGGAGACTTCGAGATTCTGGTCGCCGGAGAACGCTTCCCGGCCGCAGCTTCACTCCGGCCCATGTACGACCCGGGCAACGAGCGGGTCCGCATGTGAAGTCGGGGCACCGCGCGGTGGAACCCCCGGGTAGGATCGCAATCCGGCGCACTCCGCGACGCGTCGGATTGAGAAGCCGGTCAGAGACGGGGTGAGGTGACCGTGAGTCGAGCATTCGAGCCGCCGGTTGGATCAACCGCCGAAGTGCCCGACCGGTCCCAGGTTCTCGTCATAGGTGGTGGCATCGTCGGATGCAGCGTCGCCTACCACCTGACCCGGCGCGGGATCACCGACGTGACGATCATCGAGCAAGGGGCGCTGACCGGGGGAACCACCTGGCACGCCGCCGGCCTGGTCTCCCAGCTCAAGTCCTCTCATAGCCTGACCAGGCTGGCCACCTACTCAGCACGACTCTTCGAGGAACTGGAGGATGAGACCGGACAGGCAACCGGCTGGCGCACGCCGGGTTCGATCTCGGTTGCCGCCGATGAGGAACGGTGGGAAGAGATATTGCGCGGCGCAACCATGGCAACCACCGTTGATGTCGAGACGGAGGTAATCGACCTCGATCGAGCCAAGGAACTCTGGCCTCTCCTCAACACCGACGACCTGGTCGGAGCGTTGTACATTCCACACGACGGAGTGACCTCCCCGGTTGACACGACCATGGCCCTGGTCAAGGGGGCGAGGGCGCGAGGGGCACGCGTCGTCGAGGGGGTGGCGGTCACCCGTCTGGTAGGCAAGAACGGCAAGGTTGTAGGCGTTGAAACCGAGCAGGGCTACATCGAGGCCGAGACGGTCGTTCTCGCCGGCGGAATCTGGACCCGTCACCTCGCTGCCACGATAGGTGTGAACGTTCCGCTCCAGGCCTGCGAGCACTTCTACATCGTCACCGAGCCACTCGACGGAGTGGAGCCGGGTATGCCTACGTTGCGCGACCCGGGGGGCTACACCTATTTCAAGGAAGAAACCGGCAAGATAATGGCAGGTTTCTTCGAGCCCCGTGGAAAGGTCTGGAAGCTGGAGGGTATACCGCGCGACTTCTCGTTCGGAACCCTGCCCGAGGACTGGGAGCATGTAGGCCCGATCTTCGAGCGTGCCGTTCACCGCGTTCCGGCGCTGGGTGAGTGCGGTCTCCAGCTGTTCTTCAACGGGCCGGAGGCGTTCACTCCGGACGGTGTGTACTACCTGGGCGAAGCGCCGGAGGTCGACGGCTGTTTCGTTGCCGCCGGGTTCAACTCCGTGGGCCTGCAGTCGGCCGGGGGTGTCGGCTGGGTCCTGGCCGACTGGATAGCCGACCGTCATCCCCCCATGGACCTGTCCTCCGTCGATATCCGTCGCGCCTTTCCATTCCAGGGCAACCCCGAGTACCTGCGGGAACGGATCTCGGAGAGCCTCGGGCTCCTATACGCCATGCACTGGCCGTTCCGCCAGTACGAGAGTGCTCGCGGGCAGCGTTTGTCTCCCCTCCATGACCGCCTCGAGGCGGCTGGCGCCGTTTTCGGCGAGGTGGCCGGCTGGGAGCGACCCAACTGGTTCGCGTCCGATGGACAGGAGCGCATCTACGAGTACAGCTACGGCAAGCAGAACTGGTTCGGGGCGTCCGGGATCGAGTGCAACGCGGTTCGGACTGCTGTTGGACTGTTCGACCAGGCGTGCTTCGTCAAGTTGCGGGTGGAAGGTCCGGACTCTGCAACAGCTCTCAACGAGATCTGTGCGAACGAGGTGGATGTTCCGCCGGGTACGGTCGTGTACACCCAGTGGTGCAACGAGCGCGGCGGGATCGAGGCCGACCTCACCGTCACCAGAATCGACGAGAACGAATACCTGGTAGTGACCGCGGCCGCCGCCGGCACTCGCGATGGTGCCTGGCTCCGCCGTGGATGCCGTGACTACGACGTGACCGTGACCGACATCACCTCGGAGACTTCGACACTCGGTGTGATGGGCCCGAAGTCGCGGGCACTGCTGGCGACCTTGACATCGAGCGGATTGACCAACGACGACTTCCCGTATGGAACCGCTCGGCATATCGAGGTGGCCGGGCACGACGTGCTTGCGATGCGCATTAGCTATGAGGGCGAACTCGGGTGGGAGCTGTACGTCCCCTGGGATGAAACGCCGGCACTGTACGACGCCCTGTTCGGGGTCGGCGACGATTTCGGGCTGAAGCACGCCGGATATCACGCGATGAACACCCTGCGTCTCGAGGCGGGGTACCGCCACTGGGGACACGACATCACCGACCAGGACACACCACTCGAGGCCGGACTCGGTTTCGCGGTCGGATGGGAGAAAGCATCCTTCAAGGGCCGCGCCGCGCTGCTGGCACAACGTGAGCTTCCGCCGACGAAGCGTCTGATTCAGTTCCGGCTGGAAGATCCCGAGAGGCTTCTCTACCACGATGAGCCAATCCACCGCGATGGACGGCTCGTCGGTCGGACCAGTTCGGGGATGTGGAGCTATGTCGAGAATCGGTGCCTGGCGATGGGATATCTCCACCATCCGGACGGTGTGACGAAAGAGTGGCTCGAGGCGGGTAGCTTCGAGATCAACGTGGCGGGAGACCGTATTCCCGCCACCGCGTCGATCCGCTCCTTTTACGACCCTATGAATCAGCGCGTGAGAATGTGAGGTTCTCCAGGTTCTGGGTTCTGGGTTCTAGGTTCTAGGTTTTAGGTTTTAGGTTCCGGGTCCGGGGCGGTCGACAACAGCGGAACATCCACGGGGCGGAACCCATAACCCGTAACCCCTGGACCTCAACCGCGGTTCGGTGAAGACTTCTCGGCCGCGTCTGCTGCTCACTCCCGCCGGAACGGGACCGGGACCATCAACTGAGAGTCCATCTCACGTGCATATCGATGTCCTGAGTAGACCGACGTTGCGATAGTGCCGGGCGCCAGGCAGTCGCCGATCCGCTCGATGTCGAGACGATCAACCAGCGAGTAGAAGAGAGCATCCTGGGGCCGTCGCGAGGTGACCATGACGGTGCTCTGCGCGGCGACCTCGCGGGTTTCCCCGGTGTAGATGCACTCCAGCAGCACCGAGTCCCCGGTCACACCGGCCAGCGTCGTACCGGTCTCCAGCACGATTCCCAGCGCCAGGATCCGCTGCTGAATGCGGTGCTGTTCCTCGGTGTGAGTGGTCCAGGTCGAAGCCTCGTTGGCCGGCGTAACGAGGGTGACGGCGAGCCCGTCTCGCCGGAGCTTCTCCGCGATCACGCCGCCCATGTAGTAGTGGTCGTCGTCGTAGACGACCACCGGGCCGGCCGGCGTGACCCCTTCCATGATGTCGTCCGGGGTGATAACCGAGGGGGTCTCCCAGCCGGGCACCGGTTCCTCGAGCCAGCGCCCGGTGCCGTCGCGGCGCCACTTGGCGCCGGTGGCGATCACGACCCGATCCGCACCGAACTCGAGGATCTGCGCCTCGTCGACAACACTCTCCAGGTAGAAATCGACGTTGCCGAGCTTCTCGATCTGGGTGAGGCGCCAGTCACGGACCCGGGCCCATTGGGCCAGTCCAGGGAGAGCGGACTCGAGCGTGACCCGGCCGCCCAGCGCTCTGCGTGCTTCTGTCAACGTGACGTCGTATCCCCTCTTCCCGAGGGCCACCGCCGCTTCGAGTCCTGCCGGACCGCCCCCGACGATCAGTACCGATGAGTCGGAACCTCTGGCAGGGATGTATTCCGGGTGCCATCCCTTGCGCCACTCCTCTCCCATCGTTGGATTCTGGGTGCACCGGATCGGCGTCCCCGTCTGGTCGCCGGTGTAGCAGATGTTGCAGCCGATGCACTCGCGGATCTCATCGTCGCGACCCTCGGCGATCTTCAGCGGGATGAACGGATCGGCGATCGAGGGCCGCGCCGCGCCGACGAGGTCCATCACTCCTTGACGAACGAGGCGCAGCATCGTCTCGGGAGAAGTAAACCGCCCGACGCTGACCACCGGTTTGGTCGTCACGCTCTTCACCCAGGACATGGTCGCCTCGAGTCCTGCTTCGGGAACGAACCGCGAAGTGCCCATCTCGTATGTGTAGTCGTGCACCGTGATGTCCCACAGGTCGGGCATTTCCCCCAGGAGCTGGATCATCTCGCGCGGCTCGGATGTGTCCTGGTCGTGGTCGGGCCCGCCGATGCTGGCTGAGAAGCGCACCGCGATGGCGCAGGTGTCACCCACGGCTTCCTTTGTCTCCTCGATGAGCTCGCGCAACAGGCGGGCGCGGTTCTCCAGCGACCCGCCGTACTCGTCGTTCCTCTGGTTCGAAGGCAACAGGAACTGGCGAATGAGATACCAGTGGGCTGCATACACGTAGACGATGTCGAAGCCGGCACGCTGGGCCCTGCGGGCGGCTTCGAGGTGCCAGCGCTTCAAGTCGCGGATGTCCGACTTGTCCATGGCACGCGTTTGCACGGGATTCCACACTCCCGCCGGCCGGCTGCTCGGCCCGAGCGGCGCCTCACGGGAATAGTGGTTGGCGCTGGCTGCTCCGCCGTGCCACAGCTCTACGCCTGCGAGTGCGCCGTGGTCGTGAATCTTCTCGACGGTCATCGCCAGCGCGCTCACGTCCTGGTCGTCCCACAGGGATGCCGAAGGGTAGGGTTCGTCGTCGGACGAAGGGTGGATCGAGCAGTACTCCGTACAAACCGTGCCCCAGCCGCCCTCGGCTTTGACCCCGCGCAGCGCGGCAAGGGTCTGCGGTCGTCTGTACCCCATGCCGGTGCAGTGTGGAACCTGATAGAACCGGTTGGGCGCCGTGACGGGCCCGATGCGGACGGGCTCGAAAAGGACATCGAATCGGGGATCGCGTGGCATTGCTCTCTCCAGGTGTGGCTCGTCTACTGGCTCGTTGGACGCCCCCTCAGAGTGTTGCCCATGAGTCCTCAAGCCCACAGCTCCCGAGACTCGGTTGACCTCAGACCGATGACCGATGGCCGGTTGCAGGGGGCGGCCGAAGCCGCCCCCAGACAACTCCTAGCTCTTCACTTCGTTGAGGGCATCCGAGTAGTTGGTCTCGAAGTCGCCGGTGTCCGCCAGGAACTCGAGACGCTCGAAGACATCGTCGGGCGGGTAGATCGTCTCATCCTCGAGTATCTCGGGATCGATGAACGGCTCCGACGCCGCGTTCGGACTTGCGTAGAAGTTGAAGTTCGTCAGCGCTGCTCCGTTCTCCGCATCGAGGATGAAGTTGATGAACGTGTGTGCCGTGCACGGCGAATCGGCCGTAATCGGGATGGCCATGGTGTCGACCCAGGCCACCGCACCTTCCTTCGGGATTCCGTAGCCGAAGTCCTCGTAGGCGTCGTAGTCGTCGGTGGAAGCCTCGTCGAAGGCTGCGAAGAAGTCGCCGGACCAGCCGTGTGCGACCGTGGTCTCACCCGAAACGAGCAGGTCTTCGAACTGGTCGGAATCAAACAGCTTGATGCGGTCCTTGATGCTGAGTATCAGCTCGACCGCCTCGTCGAGCTCTCCCTGGTCGGTGGTGTTGATCGAATAACCCAGGTACTTGAGCGCTATGCCCATCGTCTCCCGGGGATCGTTGAGCAGGGAGATGCTTCCCGACACCTCGGGGGCGAACCCCGGATCGAAGATGATCTCCCAGCTGACCTCCCAGTCCTCCGGAACGACGTCGTAGGTGTAGCCGATTCCGCTGGTTCCCCACTGGTAGGGAACCGAGTATTCATCGTTCTCGTCGTAGGGCAGACCGGTGAAAGCCGGATCCAGGTTGCTCAGATTGGGAAGTGCGTCCTTGTTGAGCGGGATGATCAGTCCTTCCTCGGACATGATCGTCACGGTGTAGTCGGAAGGCACGACCAGGTCGTAGTCGTTCCCACCCGATTCGATCTGGGGAAGCATCGCCTCGTTGGAGTCGTAGAAGGACTCATTGATCGTTACGCCGTACTCTGCTTCGAAGGCGGAAATCAATTCCGGCTCGATGTACTCGGACCAGTTGTACAGGTCCAGGTTGCCGTCGACCTCACCCGCCTCGCACGCTGCGGCCGCGTCAACCAGCTCGGAATTCCCATCCCCCCCGCACGCGGCCGCCAACAGTGCTAGCACCAGCGCGATCATGAGTATGCGTCTCATTGCCGACTCCTCCTTATTTCTTCCTCTGCAAGGCTAGTGAACTCAGCACAAGCACCACAGATGCCGTCAGCATCAACGTCGATACGGCGTTGATCTCGGGCGTAACGCCTCTCTTGATCAGTCCGAAGACGAAGGTTGGCAGAGTGTCGGGTCCCTTGACGAACTGGGTGATCACCACATCGTCCAGGGAGAGAGTGAGGGCCAGCAACGCCCCGCCGAGCACGCCCGGCATGATCAGCGGAAGCGTCACCCTGCGAAAAGCCTGCCACCGGCCGGCGTACAGGTCGGCCGCCGCCTCCTCCAGCGAAGGGTCGAGGTTGGCCAGCCGGGCACGCACGACGATCGAGACGAAGGAGATGTTGAATGCGATGTGGCTGAGCACGATGGTGGTGATGCTGAGCTGCTGGCCCAATGAGGTGAAGAAGACGAGCAACATCGCAGCCATCGTCACATCCGGAATGATGACCGGCAGGTACAGCAGTGCATCGAACGTGCGCTTCCCGAGCCAGCGTCTGTACCGCTCGAGGGCAAGCGCCGCAGTCGTCCCGAGCACGGTCGACACGATGGTCGCAACAATCGCCACCTGCAGGGACGCCAGGAGTGCAGCCATCAGGTTGTCGTTGGCGAACATCTGGCGGTACCAGCGGAGCGAGAAGGACTCCCATATGAAGAACCGGCTCTCGTTGAAGGAGAAGACGATCAGTACGAGGATCGGAAGGTAGAAGAACAGGTAGACCAGCCAGGCGTGACCGGTGAGGAAACGGTCCAGCCGGCCCGTGAGTGCTGTGCTCTGGCGGACGGTCATAACGTCTTAGCCCCGGAGCGGAAGTACCAGATCGTGGCGATCAACATGACCACCATGATGGCCATCGAAACGGAGGACCCGAGCGGCCAGTTGCGGGCAGTCAGGAACTGGTTCACCACGTAGTTGCCGATGAGCGTCGTTTTGGCTCCACCCAGGATGTCCGGCGTGACGTATGCGCCGAGGCTGGGGATGAAGACGAGGATCGACCCGGCGATTATGCCCTGCTTCGTGAGCGGCAGGGTGACCTTCCGGAAGGCTTCCCACCCCGACGCGTACAGGTCGCGGGCTGCTTCGATCAGCGACCAGTCGAGACGCTCGATCGCGGCATACAGCGGCAGCACCATGAACGGCAGGAACCCGTATATCAATCCGATATACACGGCAGGCAACGTGAACAGCATCGAGTCCCAGAGTTTCAGGAACCTGCCCAGTTCGGTGATCAGGCCGTCCTCGCCGAGCAGGACCCTCCATGCGTAGGTGCGTACGAGGAAGTTCGTCCAGAAGGGAATCATCACGAAGACCAGTAGCAGGTTCCTGGCCTTCTCGGATCTCGTGGCGATGTAGTAGGCGAACGGATAGCCGATGAGCAGGCAGAAGGTAGTGGTGAGGACGGCCACGATCAGCGAGCGGGCAAAGATGGAGCGGATTAGATCGTCGGTGAACAGCTTGGTGATCGAGTCGAGATTCCATGCCTCGAGCTTGGGCATTCCGGTGCGGGACCGGCTCGCAAACGAATACATGCCGATGATCACCAGCGGCAACGCGAACAGGAGCAGGAGATAGATGTACGACGGCAGGGCCAGGAAGAGTCCCCGCCGGGACTCCGCCTTCTCGGCCCTCGCCTCCAGTTCGGCGGTGACGGGTCCTTCGGCCGTGAAGGTCATTCGGTCAGAGCCTCGGCCGCCTCCGGGTGGAAAGCGGCGATGATGGGCGCGCCTTCCTCAAAGCGCGGCCGGCCGGGTCGATTCTCCTCGCGAGCGTCCACGACCGTATGCCCGAAGTCGACCTCGTAGAAGAGCGAGTCGCCGAAATAGAGCCTGCGGGAGATCGTTCCCGATAGCTTGTTGAAGTGCTCCGGGATCTTCTCCTCTGCGTCGTGCAAGTCGATCTTCTCGGGCCGCAGGTTCAGGGTCACCGTGGACCCGGCAACCGAGTGGGTTCGAGCTCTCACCAGGCTGCCGTCCGCCAGTTTCACAACTCCGGGCTCTGAGACGGTTCCGGTGATCAGGTTTGTCTCCCCGATGAACTCGGCGACGAATCGGGTGTTCGGCCGCTCGTAGATCTCTTCAGAAGTTGCCACCTGGAGCAGCTGCCCCTCGTTCATCACCGCGATGCGGTCGGACATGGTCAGGGCCTCTTCCTGATCGTGAGTCACGTAGACGAACGTGATGCCCACTTCGCGCTGAATCTCCTTGAGCTCGAGTTGCATGGCCTGTCGCAACTTGAGGTCCAGCGCTCCCAGTGGTTCGTCCAGCAGGAGGACTTCGGGTCGGTTGACCAGTGCTCTGGCGAGGGCAACCCGCTGTTGCTGGCCGCCCGAGAGCATGCCGGGTCGGCGATTCTCCATTCCCGACAGTCGGACGAGATCGATGGCCTCACCGACCCTTCGGCTCGTTTCCTCTTCCGGGACCTTCTGCATCTGGAGTCCGAATCCGATGTTGCCGGCCACCGTCATGTGCGGAAAGAGCGCGTACGACTGAAAGACGGTGTTGACCGGCCGTTTGTTGGGAGGCCGCAGCCCCATCTCTTCACCGTGAATGGTGATACTGCCCTCGGTCGGATATTCGAGTCCGGCGATCATGCGCAGAGTCGTAGTCTTCCCGCATCCAGAAGGGCCGAGCAGCGAGAAGAACTCGCCATCTGCGATATCGAGGTCGATGTTGTCGACCGCCACGACATCACCGAACCGCTTGGTCACCTCCCGGATGCCGACGGCCGGTGCCGCCACTATGCGGTCCCGATATCGAAGACGACGGTCTGCAGGTCGGTGAACTCGGCGATCCTGCCCCGGCCCCAACCTGTGTCGGTTCCGGCTGCGCCGCCGAACGGCTGGAAGGTCTCCCAGAAATCGGTTGAGTCGTTGACTACCACGGTGCCCGAGCGGATCCGGTCGGCATACCAGAAAGCCTTGGAAAGGCTTTGCGTGAATACGGCGGCCTGGAGCCCCAGTCGCGAACGGTTGGCGACCGCCACTGCTTCGGCGTCGTCGGCGGCACGCAGTATGGGGAGAACCGGGCCGAACGATTCCTCCTGCGAAAGGGCGCTGTCTTCGGGGACGTTGTCGACGATCGTGAAGTCGTAGTAGAGATCGGTCGGGTATCCGGGCGCTCTCCCTCCGCCCACCAGCACCTCGGCCCCGCGTTGGCGGGCTTCGGCCAGGTGGCGGTCCATCTTGGATGCCGTCGGCTCGTTGTTCAGCGGTCCCATGGTCGTCTCTTCGTCGAACGGGTCGCCGAGCCTGGCGGCGCCGGCGGCCGCGACGGCCAGCTCGGTGAACTCGTCGTGAACCTCGTCGAGGACGATGACGCGTTCTGTGGCGCAGCAGACCTGGCCTGCGTTGTAGTACGCACCGTAGACGGCCAGGGATGCCGCCCGTTCGAGATCGGCGTCGCCCGTCACGATGGTGGGCCCGTTGCCGGACATCTCCATGATCGACCGCTTGACACCCATCTGGGCGATGATTCGCTTCCCGGTTGCAGAAGACCCGGTGAATCCGATCGCGTCGATGCCGTCGTGTGTGACCAGCGCTTCCCCTACGCGGCCGTTGCCCGGCAGGACCGAGACGGCACCCTTCGGGACACCGGCCTCATCGAACGCCTCGGCCAGCTTCAGGAGGGCCCACGAGGTGAACTCGGGTGGTTTGACGATGACCGAGTTGCCGGTAGCGAGGCCGGGACCGATGTATTCCAGGGGAATCGTCACCGGGAAGTTCCAGGGTGTGATGGCGGCCCACACGCCGACGGGCCGGTGGAATGTGAACATGCGCTTGGCGCGATCAGAGGTGGGGATGACCTCCCCGAACAGTCTCTTGACGTCTTCCGCCGCGTTGTAGAAGTACTGGTTCGCTTCCTCTATGTCCGCCAGCGACTCCGCGTGATAGGGCTTGCCCTGCTCGAGGGTCTGAATCCTGGCGATCTCCGCTTCGAGCGGCTCGATGGCCGCTGCAATCCGGAGACACAGATCAGCTCGTTCGAACGCCGACCAGTGGCGCATCTCGTCCGCCGCGGCGCGTGCCGCACGTACAGCTCGATCGATGTCGGACTGCGATGGGAGCGGAACCGTCGCAATGTGCTCCCCGGTCACGGGAGAGATCAGTTCGTGAGTCTCATTTCCGGTCCCCTCGGTCCATTCACCGCCGAGATACATCTTCAGGTTTACAGCCATTGCACTCCAGAATCCGACTTTCGCCATTATGGCTCAGGATGGTGGCGCTTCGCTCCGCGGAGGCTTTTCGTCTAGCTTGGATGGTGGTGAAATGTGATTCCCTGGGACTCTCCAATTGACGGCGCTCGGAGCTTTGGCGATCTCGTCGTAGTCGGTGTCCCCGCCCCCGTTACGGGTGATTTGCCGGTGCGCGACGCGGCCATCTCCGCGGAACGCGTCGAGCCGATCGGCGAACCCCCCCGGCAGGTCGGCCGGGGCGTGTTCACCGCCCGCATCGGGGCGGTCGGGAATCTGAACATCGAATCCAATCCCTACGAGGAGGCAAACTGATGGGCCTGCAAGGAGAGCAGACCGCAGCCTGGTTCCGGCGCGCCAAGGCTGCGTTGGTCAACGGAGTATCGAGCCAGTTCAGGTACTGGGGCGATGACGACACGATGGTCATCGCCCGGGGTGAGGGCGGCCATGTGATCGACATGGACGGCAACCGCTATATCGACTACCAACTCGGCTTCGGTCCGGTGATCCTCGGGCACGGAGACCCGGATGTGGCGCGAGCAGTCGCAGAGGCCGCAGCCGACGGAACGACATTTGCAATGACGCAGCGTCGCGAGATCGAGGCGGCCGAACAGTTTCTTGCCGCCGTTCCCTGGGCAGATCAGCTTCGGTTCGGCAACACGGGTACGGAAGCGACGATGCACGCGATTCGCCTCGCCAGGGGAGTCACCGGACGTGACGTGATCCTCAAGTTCGAAGGTCAGTACCACGGCGTCCACGACTACGTCATGTTCTCGACGGCCGGTGCGCCTCCAACCGCGCTGGGTTCACGCTCCCGTCCCGTTCCGTTGCAGAGTTCGTCGGGTATTCCGGAGACGATTCGGTCGTACATTCGTGTGTTGCCCTTCAACGATCTGGAAGCCGTAGAGAGACTGTTCAAGGATCAGGGGCAACAGATCGCCGGCGTCATTGTCGAGCCGATGCTGGGTAACGCCTTCGGGATCATGCCCGAGGACGGATTCCTCCAAGGTCTTCGCACACTCTGCACCGAGTACGGATCTGTGTTGATATTCGACGAGGTCAAGACCGGGTTCCGCATCGGCCTGGGCGGCGCCGGGGAGTACTTCGGCGTCGACCCCGATCTGGGCACATTTGCCAAAGCGATGGGCAACGGATTCCCGGTGGCTGCGATCGCCGGACGAGGCGATGTGATCAAGGGTTGGGCCAGGGGTGGCATTGCCCAGGCCGGCACTTACTCGGCCAATGGGGTCGCCGTTGCCGCGGCCGCCGCCACCATTGCGAAGCTCGCAACCGGTGAGCCCTTCGCCCAGATAGAGAAGATCGGCCGCACCTTGATGGAGGGCGTCGCCGCCGTCTGTGCCGATCAGGGGGTGACGGTGCATGTGACCGGCGTGCCGGCGATGTTCGGTCTGGTCTTCTCCGAAGAGGCTCCACGCGACTTTCGCGATGCCGCCAACCACAACGAGGAACTCTACGGTGAGGTCGTCAGGAAGATGATCGGCAAGGGCGTATTCCCGGTCGACGACGCGCTGGAGCCGTGGTTCCTGTGTTCGGCTCACACCGAGGAAGACGCCGCCAAGACCTTGCAGGTGTTCGAGGAGTCGTTGAGAGAGGCCAAGGCCTGAACTGACAATCCGCCCGCGACAATCGGGCGCGACACGAAAGGTAGAGAGATGAAAGTTGCGCTGCTCGGCGCGGGGATCATCGGTGAAGTAACGGCCCGCGACCTGAGTGTGTGGGACACCCCGGACGAGGTCGTCATCGGTGACCTCGATGGAGAGCGGGCCGCCCGGGTGGCCGCAGAGTTCGGGTTCGGCTCCGCGCAGGTCGACGTGCGCGACCCGGACAGCCTCGACGCCTTCCTCGAGGGTGCCGGCGCCGTCGTCAACGCGGCGCAATATGAGATCAACCTGGACGTGATGGAGGGGGCGCTGCGCTCCGGCTGCAACTACGTCGACCTCGGTGGGCTGTTCTTCACCACCCGCAAACAGTTGAAGCTGTTCGATCGATTCGAGGCTGCAGGACTGACCGCCGTGCTGGGCATCGGGGCATGTCCCGGCATCGCCAACGTGCACGCCGGCGATCTCGGCTCCCGGCTGGACACGGTCGATTCGGTCGTCATCTACAACGGTGCGACCGTGGACCCGTCGGACACGCTCAAGTGGCCGTATTCGCTGTGGACGATCTTCGATGAGATCGTCGAACCATCGATGGTGTTTCGCGACGGTGAGTTCATGGCGGTCGAGGCGCTGAGCGAGGAAGAGATGTTCCCGTTCAAGGAGCCCATCGGCTACGCCAAGACGCACCTGTCCCTGCACTCCGAGGTGGCGACGATTCCGCTGAGCCTGGCAGACAAGGGAATCCAGAAGTGTGAGTTCAAGATTCGCTTCTTCGGATTCTCCGAAGCCGCATTGCGGAAGCTGCAGTTCCTTGCTTCGGTCGGTCTCGCCTCCACCGAGCCCAGGAAGGTCGGCGACGTCGAAGGGGTCGTTCCCCGCCGGCTGCTGATAGACCTGCTCGAGGAACTCCAGCCGGAGCCGCCGCAGCACGCCGGATACAAGGACATCGCCACCGTTGCCGTTGGGACGAGGGACGGACAGCCCGTCAAGCTGCGCATCGACACGACGGCCTGGCCGGTACCGGAGTTGAAGGTGTCGGGCGGTACCGCCGTCGTCGCCACTCCGGCCGCGATTCTCGGCCGGTGGCTCGCCTCAGGTCGGCTCGACAAGCCGGGCGTGTATCCACCGGAGACATCGGTGGAACCCCAGCCGTTCTACGCCGACCTGGCCAAGCGAGGTATGGAGACAACGCTGTCGACCGAGGAGATCCTCGCCTAGGCGGTCACCACGCCCGCAGGCGTTTCGGTTGGATGAGGATGGGCACCGGGTAGTCGACGGAGAAGCTCTTCGCCGTCCAGCCGTAGTCGTCGAGGAAGGACTGGTACTTCTCGATGTATTCCGGCAGCGCCTCGGCGGGTGGGTGCTCGCGATTGATCCGGGCGCTTCCTTCTATGACCACGATCGCTCCGCCGCGTCCGTCACCGTCCAGGTTGAGCGAAACATACGGATTGGCGCCGATGTTGGTCAGGCGGGCCGTATCCGCCTTGCTGAACATGAGGATGTCGGCGCCGCTCCACAAGAACCAGATCGGTGACGGCTGGGGCCGCCCGTCCGGGGTGACCGTGGTCATCCACATGATCGGCTCGGAGCGGAGGCGTTCTTCGACTTCGGGCGGGAAGTTCATCGGTCCTCCAAGGTAGATCGCCTGACAGGATACGGCGCCAGGCGGCGTTGGTGTCACCGGAAGGCGGAATCCGGGATTGAATGCCCGTTTGGGCGGCAACGCGGCCGGCCACGTGCGACGATGGAACTATGGCAATCGAACGCGGCTGGTTTGCGGATCCAACCAAGCGCCATCAATACCGCTATTGGGACGGTTCGGCTTGGACCGAACACGTTGCGGACAACGGTGTGCAGGGGGTGGATGCGGCAGACGGACTCGACCGCTTGGAGGCGGCGATGACGCTCGACGATGCTTCGGCTCCTGAGAAGATCCGTGAACAGGTATCAGGCAGCGGCTACGCGGGCGCCGGGATCGAGTCGGCCCGATCCGGTGGCGGCGACATCTTCAGCGAGCCAGTCCTGGTCGTGAATCAGAAGGCCAAGCTGATCGAGCTGTCGAATCAGTACGGGGTGTTCGACAAAGACGGCAACCAGCTCGGCTCGGTCAATCAGATCGGCCAGTCGACGTTGAAGAAGGCGATGCGACTGATTTCATCCGTGGACCAGTTCATGACCCACCGTCTGGAGATAGTCGATCAGTCGGGCACCGTTCTGCTGCGGCTGACGCGTCCGGCCAAGGTGTTCAAGTCAACGGTGGTCGTAGAGGATCCGATAGGGCGGGAGCTCGGGCGGATCGTCCAACGCAACATGATCGGGAAGATCAACTTCGCCCTCGAATCGGGTGGGCAGGAGCTTGGAGCGATCAAGGCGGAGAACTGGCGGGCCTGGAACTTCCGGATCGAGGACGTGACGGGATCTGAAGTGGCCCGTATCACCAAGACCTGGGAGGGCCTGGCCAAGACGATCTTCACCACGGCGGACAACTACGTCGTGCAGATCCACGGCCGCCTCCCGCAGCCCCTCCTCTCGTTGGTCGTGGCCGCGGCATTGTCGGTCGATACGGCACTGAAACAGGATGACCGCGGCTGGAACTGAGTTCCCGGGATTTTCTCAGCAATACCGTGGCGCGTGGGGAACAACAGTATTGCTGAGAAAATCGATCAAGCGGGGCCGGGACCGCGTCGTTGCTCGCCGTTGAACTTCGGGTCGGCCGCGTCGGCCTGTTCTACGTCCGTACGGCGGATTCCGAGCAGGAACAGCACGGCGTCGAGATAGGGGACCGTTACCGCAGTGTCTGCGGCCTCCCGGACGACCGGCTTGGCGTTGAAGGCGATACCCAAACCCGCCGCGGCGAGCATGTCCAGATCGTTGGCGCCGTCGCCGACCGCAACCGTTTGCTCGACCGGGATACCGAGGTCGGCGGCCACCCGGCGCAGTATTTCGGCCTTTCCGGCCCTGTCGATTATCGGGCCCTCCAGCTCACCGGTCAGAATGCCGTCTGCGATCTCGAGACGGTTGGCGAAGGTGAGGGCGATGTCGAGATCCCTGCCCAGCGCCGCCACGAAGAACTCGAATCCGCCGCTGACCAGCACGATCTCGTACCCCAGACGCTTCAGCGTGCGGATGAACGTTCTCGCCCCGGCCGTCAGTGAGATCTTCTCGGCAACACGGCCCAACGCGGTCTCGGGGAGTCCCTTGAGTGTGCGGACGCGGGACCGCAGGGCGTCTTCGAACTCGAGTTCGCCCTGCATCGCCCGTTCGGTGATTTCTGCCACCGCCTGCGTCCGTCCGGCCTCCTCGGCCAGCAGGTCAATGACTTCGTTCTCGATGAGCGTCGAATCAACGTCGAGCACCACGAGTCGCTTGGCCCTGCGCTGAAGGCCCTCCGGCTGCACTGCGATGTCGAGTCTGAATGCCTGGGAGGCCATCAGCAATGACTCGCGGAGACGATCGAAGTCGGCGCCCGAGACGATGAACTCGTAACTCATGACCGGATAGTCGGAGAGCCTGTTGATCCGATCGATGTTGCCTCCGGTGGCCGCGATTGCCGCAGTTGCTCCGGCCAGGGCCTCCGCCGAGAGATCCGGCGCGAGGAGCGTCACCGCGTACCTGGGGCCGGGCGACGGAGTCGGCTGGTCCTCCACGATCTCGAACTCGATGTCGATCCCGCGTTGCCAGCCGAAGAACAAGAGGTCCTTCAGCGTCTGATGTTCCGTCGAGATTCCGATGAGCAGATCCAGTGTGAGGCGGCCCTTGACCACGACCTGTTCCATGTCGTAGACCTGCGCTCTGCCGAGCGAGAGCAGATCGAGCAGTCCGGCTGTGATGCCGGGGGCATCGCGCCCGTTGATCCGGACCAGAATCGTATCGTGTGCCATCCGGCCAGAGGTTACCCGCCCGGCACCCCGTCCCTGTGTGGTCGTTCGCTGCCCCCGGCGAGATTCTCAGGCGAACCATCGATTCGAGTCGGCATTGCGGCTCCGGCGTGGCAATGTGGTGCCATGCAAAGTCGGTCACAGCGTCCCCTGTTCATCCGCATCGCCCTCTTCGTGATCGGCGGTGTGGTTTTGGTCATCGGTGTTCTCGGCTGGTTCCTCCCGCTTCTGCCGGGCTGGCTGCTCGTTGTTGCAGGCTTGGCGATCCTGGCCAGGGAGTTCCCGTGGGCTCGCCGCCTCCTCGACCGCGCCCGGTCACAACTCAATCGTGTCAGGCGCCGGTCGCCGGCAGAGGGTGACTGAGGCGGCCGTCGATCCCGGGGCGGGCCTGGTGCTGGTGCGGCTCGCTTCTGCGTGGAGGCAGGGAACCCGGGCGGGTTGGTACGGCTGAGGGAAGATTTCGTTTCGACATACTGTTGGAACCTCAGCCGATATGCTGCCCGCCATGGCTCAGCAGGCAAGGCGCAAACCAACGCGCATAATTCTGGCGGGACTCGGCTTTCTGAGTCTCGGGGTCGCCATCGTCGGCCTCGTGTTGCCCGGCATTCCGACAACGGGGCCGGTCCTCTTGTCCGGCTACTTCTTCTCGCGTTCGTCCGAACGTTTCGACAGCTGGTTGCTCGGCCATCGGGTATTCGGGCCGATTCTGCGTGATTGGCGTGCAGGCCTCGGTTTCACCGCGCGGGCCAAGACCGCTTCGATAGTCGCCATCGCCGCCACCTTCTCGATGACCGTGTCCTTCGCCGTCTCAAACCTGGGCGTACGGATCGGCCTCGTCCTCCTGGCGGTGGCCATCAGCGCCTATATCCTCTCCCTGCCCACCAAGCTGCTCGAGACGACCGGCTAGAGGCCCCAAACGACAGGAGAGGCGCCGGCCGGCGCCTCTCCCGTTCTCGATTACGTCACCGGTTCACGAACAGCCGGTGGTCTCGCCACAGGTCAGGCAAACGTGGCACGAACCGCTGCGCATGGTGATGTTGCCGCAGTTGGGGCAGGCCGGTGCGTCGCTCACATCGGTGGAAGGTCTTGCCTTTGTGACTGTTGCGGTGGCCGTTCTGCTCGAGCTCTGCGGCGTGCTCCTTGCCGGTTTGGCCGGGGCACGTGTCGAGGCGCCGTTGCCGTTGGGTCCGTTCGGCGACGATGATGGCGAATCGACGAATCGGGCTGCTTCGATCTGAGCGTCTATCTGGCCCTCCATCGCAGCCTCGGTCAGGTCCAACTGGACACCGGCCTCCACTGCCAGCCCCTTCGGTGGTTCAGGAAGCTCGGACGGCCGAACGGGTGGCACCTGAGCAAGTTCGTCTCTGTGCAGGTACTCGACGCCGAGCGCCCGGAACACGTAGTCCACGATGGAGTTGGCCATCTTGATGTTCGGATGCCCCTCCACCATGCCGCGCGGTTCAAACGTCTGGAACACGAACGTGTCGACGTACTCTTCCAGCGGCACTCCGTACTGGAGGCCCTTGCTCACCGCGATGGCAAAACACGAGAGTATGCCGCGCAGCGTTGCGCCTTCCTTGGCCAGGTCGATGAACAACTCGCCCAGCGTTCCGTCTTCGTACTCACCGGTGCGGAGGAACACCTTGTGCCCGCCGATGCGAGCCTCCTGGGTGAACCCGCTGCGGCGGGCGGGGAGTAGGAAGCGGGGCGGTTGCATCCCCTGGTCGTAGGCCTCGGTCGGTGAGAGGCCCGCGGGGATCTGGCCCCAGGCCAGCGCTTTCTCTTCCTGGAGGGCAGCGTTGATGTCCTGGTCCTCTTCCTCGTTGTCGGCTTCATCGGTGGTCGACGAAAGCGGCTGTGAAGCTTTGGATCCGTCCCTGTACAGGGCCATCGCCTTCAGGCCGAGCCTCCACGACAACTCGTAGGCACCTTCGATGTCGGCGGGTGTGGCCTCGTGTGGCATATTGATCGTCTTCGAAATGGCCCCCGATATGAACGGTTGCGCCGCAGCCATCATCTTGATGTGGCCGTCGTGATGAATCAGCCGGGTTCCGTGACGGCCGTTGCGGTTGGCAGTATCGAAGACGGGCAGGTGGTCGTCTTCGATATGCGGAGCACCTTCGATGGTCTGCCGCCCGCATATTGCGTCGTTGGCTTCGATCACCTGTGCCCGTGAGAAGCCGAGCTTGCTCAGCAAGTCGAAGTCGAACGACGTGTACTCGTCGACCTTGTATCCAAGCCTCTGGAGCGTCTCCTCGCCGAGCACGAACGGCGAGAAAGCATGCTTCAGGTCGAACACGGTGGGAAGGACCTTTTCGATGTTGATCAGGTCCTCGGTGCTGAACCCCTTTTCTGTCAGTGACTGACGATTGATGTGTGGAGCGCCCAGCAGCGTGTTGGTTCCGACCACGTAGTCGACGATCTCTTCGATCTCGTTGTCGTTATAGCCGAGCGCGGCCAGCGCCGGAGCGACGGACTGGTTCACGATTTTGAAGTAGCCGCCACCGGCGAGTTTCTTGAACTTCACCAGTGAGAAGTCGGGCTCCACGCCCGTCGTGTCGCAATCCATCAGCAGCCCAATGGTGCCGGTCGGCGCCAGCACAGTTGCCTGCGCGTTCCGAAACCCGACTTCCTTGCCCCAGTCGAGTGCACGATCCCATGAGCCGCGGGCAGCTGCGACAAGATCGGAGGGACACAGGGAGTCGTCGAAGGACATGACCTCATGGCCGATCTCTTCGAAATCGGTTTCTCCATAGGCAGCCCGCCTGTGGTTGCGGATGACCCGGAGCATCGACTCCCGGTTCTCTCCATACTTCGGGAACGGACCAACGGCGGCAGCCATCTCGGCGCTGGTTGCGTACGAAGTGCCGGTCAAGATCGCGGTCAGCGCTCCGGCCAGAGACCGTCCTTCGGCAGAGTCGTAGGCGATGCCCTGGCGCATCAGGAGGGACCCGAGGTTGGCGTAACCGAGCCCCAGCGTCCGGTAGTCGTACGACCCCTGGGCGATCTCCTCGGAAGGGAAGTGGGCCATTGCCACCGAGATCTCGAGAACCACCGTCCACAACCGGATGGCGTGTTCGTAGGCCTCGATGTCGAAGGTCTGATCGGAGTCGTCGTAGAACTTGACGAGGTTGAGGCTGGCCAGATTGCAGGCCGTGTCGTCGAGGAACATGTACTCCGAGCACGGGTTTGACGCACGGATCTCACCGCCCGACGGGCACGTGTGCCACTGGTTGATGGTGGTGTGGTATTGCAGTCCCGGATCGGCACACGCCCAGGCGGCGTCTGCGATCTGGCTCCAGATGTCCCGTGCCTTCACAGTCTTGCGAACCGAGCCGTCCTTGCGGTTGGTGAGGCTCCAGTCCCCGTCGTCGATGACGGCCTGGATGAAGTCGTTGGTGACCCGCACGGAGTTGTTCGAGTTCTGGCCGGAGACCGTCGCGTAGGCGTCTCCGTTGAAGTCGGCCGGCATCCCGCCGTGCCGGATGAGAACCTTGGCCTTGTCCTCCTCGGCCTTCTTCCAGTTGATGAACTTTTCGATGTCGGGGTGGTCGACATCGAGAATGACCATCTTGGCCGCACGTCGAGTCGTGCCTCCCGACTTGATGGCGCCTGCGGCGCGATCGCCGATCTTGAGGAACGACATGACGCCGGAACTCTTGCCTCCTCCCGAGAGGAGTTCGTTCTCGGCGCGTATGTTCGAGAAGTTGGATCCGGCACCCGAGCCGAACTTGAAGATCCTTGCCTCGCGGACCCACAAGTCCATGATGCCCCCGGGGTTCACGAGATCGTCTCCCACGGAGAGGATGAAGCAGGCGTGAGGAGCGGGGCGAGAGTATGAGTCGGGAGAGGCGACCAGTTCACCCGTTTCGTCGTCGATGAACCAGAAGCCCTGCGCCGGACCGGTCAGGCCGTAGTTGTTGAAGAGTCCGGTGTTGAACCACTGCGGAGAGTTTGGAGCCGCCATCTGGTTGGCGAGCATGTACTTGAGCTCATCCTCAAATGCCTGCGCATCGTCGGCAGAGGCGAAGTAGCCCTTCGATTCACCCCAGAAGCGCCACGTATCTGCGAGCCGGTTGAAGACCTGTTTGGCGGAACGCTCCGGACCGGTGAGGCGCATGCCGGATTCGTCGACGAGTTCGTTGCCGTCGGCGTCGTACTGGGGGACACCCGCCTTGCGGAAGTACTTGGAGACCATGATGTCGGTTGCGACCTGTGACCAGGAAGCCGGGATCTCCGCATCGGTCATCTGAAATACGATCGAACCGTCCGGGTTGCTGATTCTCGAATCGCGGTACTCCCATTCGATGCTGTCGTATGGGTCGACTCCCGCTTCGGTGAAGCGACGGCTGATCCGCAGGCCTTGGCCCATGTTTGTCTCCCTCTCCAACGTCCCCGATGCGAAGCCCCAGGGGACCGAATACCCCGCGCTCGACGGGGCCGCTTGGGCAGGCACGAAGCGTCGTGTCCTGCAATTTATTGCCACCACCACCACTACATGTTGTGGTCGGGGCTTGCCTCTACCACGAGATCTGGTGGTGTGTTACGCGAATGTAGTTACACGTGTGAAAGTCGTCAACCTTCGGCGCGTGCTATTTCGCGCATAGTGCGCGGTTCTTTGTCAACCCAGGGAAGGCGGCATCACAAACCGAACGGTTGTGGGTGCCGGGGGAAGCAAGTGAGACTGTATCGCACCGCGGTCGGGCGCGAAAACCGGAAACCTTTCGAGATTTCGCGTACCGACCCCGTTCGGAGGGGACTCGCCCGCCCGGATTTGATAGGCTCAACCTGGGAGGTAGCGGCGCGGCCTGAGGATATTGGTGTACCCGTGAGTCGTAGAATCGGACAGCTGTCGAACTTGGACTGGGGATGGTTGACGGTCCTGTTCGCCCTGGCGCTGGGCGCCGCGGTCTTCCTGATATCGCGCGTTCGCTCCAGGCGGCGACCTCGAATAGCGGCCATGCCGGCGAGCTTCTTCACCCGCAGACGAGCATCAGGTGCGGAAGGCAAAGCCACCTCACAAGGGCCTGGCACCGGACCGGTGGTTCTTCCGGGCGGCGCCCCGCCTGAGCCTCCGGTCGGTCCGGTCGCCCTCGCGGACGAGCATCCGCTTCCTCCTTTTGCTCCGATCGGCCCCCTCCGGCCACCGCCCCCGCCGCTGCGCGACGATCTGGTCGTGACCATCGACCTGACCGAACTCGAGAAGGAATACGAACCGGCGCTCGACCAGGAGCTGGCTCGATTGCCGGCCGACCCGTGGGCTTGATCCGGGGCGATCGGCGGCCGGGACTCTGGGCCGGCCGGGTCGGGCATTGCGGTTTCTCCGGCTTGCATGATTGCTCCGCTCCACGGAGACCGACTCGGTAGTCTGGCGAACGATCGAGGGGGTCATTGTGATGTCGCAGAAGCAGAACCGTCTGCAATCGATGATCGTGCCGATCCTGCTCGCACAGGCAGTCGAACAGGACTCGTTCTCGAGGTGGCTGATCCTCGGTGGTGCGTGCGCGGTTGTTGGAACCGGCCTCGTGATCGCGGTGCTGGCCCGGCAGCGCAGTCGACGACTGGATTTCGAAGACCGTATCGCGGCGCGGGCCGAGGCGTCTTCCCTTGCGCAGTCACCGCCCAACCTGCATCCTCCTGCTGCCCGGCGGCCGTCCGGGCCGACGTTCATCGACCTCCCGCGGAATGAACCGGAACCCGTCGACCTTCGCAACCACCCGGCGCCGGCGTCAGAACCCCGGCGCAGCCCACTCTCGTCCCACCACAACGAAGTCGATCAGAGGCAAACGTTCGTGGATCTCCCCGGCTCGGCGGCGGAGCGGGATCCAGTCATTGATTTGACCGACGGTTCGATCGACCTGACCGAAGAGCGCGAGGACGCCTCCCCAAAGGGAGATCCCTGGGGCTGAGTGCGCCCGCCCGCCGACGGCACAGATGAAGCCTCCCCCGAATCGGGTCCGGGACGGTTCGGGTCATTCGGCCCGGGAAACCGACCCCGCCGCTGCGGTAAGTTGAACAGGGCGGCAGCCTGCATGAGCGAGGGATACGAGTGAAGGTTCTCCGGACACCGGACCAGCGTTTCGAGTCGCTTCCCGACTATCCGTTCGAGCCGCACTATCTGGAGATCCGGAACGCCTGGGGCCCCGATCTGCGGATGCACTACGTCGACGAAGGACCGGCCGACGCACCCAGCGTCGTCATGCTGCACGGTGAGCCCACCTGGTCGTATTTCTACCGGCACCTGATCCCGCCGATGGTCCGAGCCGGGCACAGGGTCCTGGCGCCTGATCTGATCGGGTTCGGCAGATCGGACAAACCGGCCGCTACCGACGATTACACCTACGAACGGATGGTTGAGTGGACCTCAGCCTGGTTCCGGTCGGTCAAACCCAGGAGAGTGTCGCTGATCCTTCACGACTGGGGCGGCTTGATAGGTCTGCGCGTCGTTGCCGGGAGTTCAAGAGCATTCGAGAGGATCATCGCCATGAACACCGGGTTACCTACGGGCGCGCAGGTGATGTCGCCCGAGTCCTCGATGTGGAAGCTCATGGCCCACAACATGCCGGTGCTTCCGGTCGGTCAGGTAGTGAACGGAGGGTGCTTCGTCGAGCTTTCCCGGGGTGTGATCGACGCCTACGACGCTCCCTTTCCGGATGAGTCGTTCAAGTCCGGAGCGCGAGCCCTTCCCGGTCTCGTCCCGGTCCGTCCGGATGATCCCTCGGCTGCGGAGAACCGTACCGCCTGGCGTTCCCTGCGCCGCTTCAGCAAGCCGTTCCTGACGGTCTTCAGCGACCTCGACCCGATGAACAGTGGTGGTGAGGAGGAGTTCAAATCTGGTATTCCCGGTGCGGCGGGCCGGCCGCACACGCGACTCCGCCGTGCAGGACATTTCATAACCGAGGATCGCACCGACCGTCTGATCAAGGTGCTCTGCAAGTTCATCAGGTCCTGAAGCGCAGCCCGGCTTTCGATCTGGCACTCTATGTGCGATGACCGTTTCCCGATCGTTCAGACCACCCGCGGCGCGGCCCCTCGCCGTCGCGATCCTGTGGGCATTCGCGATAGCTCTCACCGGGGGCGCAGTTGTCGGTCTCGCGGCGCTCATCGCGGGTGGTGTGGCAGCAGTTGTGGGGTTCTTCGGCGGCGAGGCCCCGGTCGCGGGTTCAATGGGCGCAACGCTGAGGATCGGTGCCTGGGTCGTCGCTCCTCTCGGGTTGGCGGCCTCCGTATGGGCTGCCGCCTACGGTGCCACACGGCGAGGGTCGGTACCCCGCGCTTTGGTGGCTGCTCCCACGGCGATCGGCGTGTCCGTTGCACTCTTGTTCCTCGGTTCTTCCGGCCTCCTGGCCGCCGGCCTCGCCATGGGCTGGGCTCTGGCCGTGCCGGGCGATTCACCGTCGCACGTTGCGGCTCGCTCCATGCCTCTGCTGCTGGCCGCGCTGCTTGCTCCGCGTATGGGCGACGTGTCCGGATGGACAACCGTGGGGCTACTGATCGCTTCGCCGGTCGTCGCAGCCGTCGGCGTTCTCGCGGCGGATCTCATCTGGGGTCTGCGGGGCAAAGCTCCCGAGATGTCTTGACCGGGGGCCACCGGGTCGCGCCGGTGGGGCCCGGTGGTAGGTTGGGCTTGAGGCACCAGAGGTCGAGAGGTCCGTCATGTTCAGCGTGTATCTGTTCGCTACGCTCGTCGGCTGGCCTTTCGTCTTGTTCTTCCTCTTCTTCTCGGCTGATGTCGATGCGGACGCGGATCTCGATGCAGGTGTCGACGGTGATGCGGATGTCGATGCCGGTGTGAGCATCGTCGGATCCGCGGGTGCCGGCGTGGCCGATGCCGTTCTGTCGATATTCTCGTTTCGAGCCATCGTGTTCCTGTTCGCCTTCTTCGGTATCACCGGGCTCGTCTTGCGAGGGCTGGGCGTCGGCGACTTCCTCACCCTCGTACTGGCGGTGGCCATGGGACTGTTCGCCGGCTACCTGCACGCTCGCCTGTTCGCCTACTTGAAGAGGTCATCTTCCGGTGGCACAACGACCAACTCCGATCTGCGAGGTTCCCGGGCGAAGGTGGTCGTTCCGATTGTTGCGAATGGAAGAGGACGTATCGAGGTGGATGTGGACGGTCAACCGGTCTACCTCACGGCCCGGGCCTTTGGGGGTGGGACTCATGAAGAGGGAGAGAGCGTGGTGGTCGTCGAGATCGACGACGGGATCGCGCTCGTTGGCCATCTGAACCTGGACGAATAGGAGCATTCGCATGGAAGTTGCAATCACGCTGGCAGGCATAGTCGTTGCTGCGGTGGTAATCGTGCTGCTGGCCGTGCGCAGCCTCATCGTCATCTGCCCCCCAAACCGCATAGCGGTGATCTCAGGCCGATCCCGTCAGGATGGCGAAGGCACGGCACGTGGATACCGGATCATCCGCGGCGGACGCACCGTCCGGATTCCCCTGCTCGAGAAGGTCGACTGGATGGATCTGAACACCATTGCCATCGAGCTCTCGGTGCTCAACGCGTATTCCAAAGGTTCGATTCCATTGAACGTGCAGGCGGTGGGGGATGTGAAGATTTCGAGCCGGCAAGGCGTCCTCGACAACGCGATTGAGAGATTCCTCAGCCGGCCGACCGGGTACGTACAGCAGATAGCCAAGGAAACGCTCGAGGCCAACTTGCGCGGAGTGCTGGCCACTCTCACTCCCGAGGAAGTCAACGAGGATCGTCTCAAGTTCGCGTCCGTCCTCATTGAAGAAGCAGACGACGACATGCGGATACTCGGATTGGATCTCGATGTTCTGAAGATCCAGAACGTCACCGACGAGGCCGGATATCTCGATTCCGTCGGGCGGCGGCGGACGGCGCAGGTCGTCAAGGAAGCGCGCGTGGCGGAAGCCGAGAGGCAGGCGGAGGCTCAGGAGAGCGAAGCCGATTCGCGCCGCAGAGCCGAGGTGGCGCGGGCAGAAGCGGACCTTTTGATCGTCGAGCGTGAGAACGCATTGCGGGTTCGCACGGCCGAACTCGAGGCGGATGCCCTGGTCAAGGAAGAGCAGGCAAAGGTGGCCGGAGACAAGGCCAGGGCCATCGCGGAGCAGGAGCTGCAGCAAGAGCGGATCAAGCTCGAGCAAAGGAGGCTGGAAGCCGACATCGTGGCTCCTGCCCGTGCCGATAAAGAGGCGAAAGAGCTCAAGGCCAAGGGTGATGCGGCCTCGATCATCGAGGACGGCTCAGCCCAGATCGAGGTCTTCAAACGGCTCGTCGACCAATATCAGGCGGCCGGGGCCGATGCGCAGCAGATCTTCGTCCTCAACATGCTCCCCGATCTCGTCGACAAGATCGTGGGAACCGTTGCAGGCGTTTCGATCGATCGGGTCTCGGTCATCGATGCGGGCAATGGACAACCGGGTATCCCCGGTGTTCTGTCGCAGTTGCCGGCTGCTGTGATCAGGATCACCGAACAGATCGAGAATGCAACCGGAATCAACATCCTCTCGAATCTCGGCAAGGCACAAGAGTCCGACGAGAGCGTCGAGACGGCTCCGGCCGGCGGCGGATGATGCGTGATGGCGCCGGTCAAGCGTTAGCCTGAGGCTCGACAGAAGAGATGGAGACATCGATGGCGCGACTGCGCCTGTTTGCCAACCTACGAGAGCTCGCAGGATCCGCCCTGGTGGAATTCGAGGCAGACACCGTCGGTGGGCTGCTCGAGAAGGCTTCCGCCGAGTACGGGAGTGCGTTTGCCAAGAGCATGCGGCGGGCGCGTGTCTGGGTCAACGGACAGCCGGCCGCACCGGACGACGTGATCGGCGACAACGATGAAGTCGCTTTGATCCCACCGGTATCCGGTGGAGCCGAGACGAATGTCACGGCTCTCATGGATATGCACGTTTGGGCGCCGATCGTCACGGTTGCGGTGCTGGTGTTCGCCAATCTGCCTTCCTCCCCGGAGTGGTTCGTGACCGCACTGGTCGCAGTGGCGGCGGTGTGGGCCGTTGATCTGGTCGACGCCGCCAGGATGGCCGGGGTTCCGCTGCAACTCCCTCCGCTTCTCGCCACGATCCTCGTCGGCGCGGTGGCTCCCTACGGCATGGCCGACAACACATCGGGTGTCGTCGGTCTCGGCCTCGTCGTTGCGTTCGCCCTCGTGGCCGCTTTCGTGTGGGGGATTGCCGCGCAGCAGAGCAGGGATGCCATTGCGATCGCCACAACTGCGCTCGCCCAGGTCATTGCGGGAACCGGGATCGGATCACTGGTGCTGACCAGACTGTCGCCGGATGGGCGCGGCCGTACGGGCGCATTCCTGGTGATCATCATCGTCTCTGCTGCAGCCTGGTGGCTGGCCGGCCGGGGAAGGGGCATCGGTCTGCTCGATCCGTTCGCCGCCGGGGCGCTCGCTGCGGTTGCCGGTGCCGTCGCAGCGGCATGGCTGTGGGATCTCGGGGTCTTGACGTTCTTGTTTGTCGGCGTTGTGATGGCTCTCGCCCTGATCGCCGGCAGAGGATTCGGTGCCATGGTGAGGACGGGCGAGGTCTATTTGGTCGACCATCCGCCCGGGTTCCTGACCCTGATCGATGGTCCTGCTCTGGCCTCTGCGGCGTTCTACCCGATCTTGCAGCTGGTCATCTAGGCCTGGACCCGTGCCGTCACCCGTCACTGCACGAGTGCGTGCCGACTTCGGCCGGCCCGACCGGGTCGGGTCTAAACGGCCAGTGCCCTCCCGATCGCCAGTCCGCCGATCGCGGCCATGAGGCCCACAGTCGCGGCCGCCAGCACATTGAACAGCCCCGCTCCAACGTGCCCCTTGCCGACGAGTTCGACCGATTCCACCATCCACGTGCTGAAGGTCGTGTACCCACCGAGCAACCCGACCGTGAGGCCGGTGCGCAGCGCCGGATCGTCGGTGACGTGGTCGCCGAATAGTCCCACGAGTATGCCGAGGGCGAGCGCGCCGGAGATGTTCACCGCCATCGTCGCCATCCAGAACTCCCAGCCCGCTCGCCTCCCGAGTAAGGAACCAACGGCGTAGCGGGCCATCGAGCCGACGGCCCCGCCCAAACCGACGGCGAAGAGGGTGCGCATTGCGGCGGCGAGACTAGCGGGTGGCCGGACGTGTCCCTTGGTCGGCGACCCGGCGGCCGCTACTTTGGGCTCTGTGCACCGGATGGCCCTGCTGCTCATCGGAACTGTTCTGACCGTGTCGTGCTCGGGGGCGGCGTCCGGTGACGACGGGCCCCCGCTTCCGGCGCGGCCGGCGGTCGCGACCTCCACGACGCACCCGGAACCGGAGCTCCCGGCGTCGAGCAGCGTCACTGCAACCGGGTCGACGTCGGCGCCGTCCACAACGGCGACTTCGGTGCTCGATCGCGAAGCGGCAGGTGAGCGAATGCAGCGTGATCTCCGCTCCCTGGTTGGGTTGGGAGTACGAGAAGCCGGTTCGGACGCAGAGGCGCAAGCTTCGCAGTTCCTGCTGCAATCCCTCCGGGCCTCCGGTGTCGGCGTCGAGGTCCGTGAGGTTCCGCTGCCGACCGGCGGGACTTCTCTCAACCTTCTTGCCCGGTTCGGGGACGGCGGCACCCATGTTCTCTTCGGAGCCCACTACGACTCGAAACCGCCCTCGCCCGGCGCCGATGACAACGGAAGCGGCACGGTCGTCCTGCTCGAGCTCGCCCGGCGCCTCGTCGAAGCGCCTCCCCGCTCCGGCAGGGTCACCGTCGCGTTCTTCGGCGCCGAGGAAATCCTGGTCGGGTACGACGGGGACTCGCATCACTTCGGTTCCCGCCTGCTCGCCGCGCAGATGGCGGAAGACGGCGATCTCCCCGACCTGATGATCTCCGCCGACATGGTGGGAGTCGGTGAGCAGATAGTCGCGGCGACCTACCTCGATACGGATCCGGGCGCTGCGGAGCTGATCGCCCAGGCGGCTGCCGAACTGGGGCTGAAGGTTCAGGTCGTCCGGCGAGGTGATATCTCGGATCACGAAGCCTTTGCCAGATCGGGAGTGCCGTCTGCCTTCCTCTGGCGTCCCGACAACCCGGACTATCACCGGGCGACCGATCTGGTGGTCCGGACGGAGGCTCTGCTGGAGAACCTGGCGATTCTGGAAGCGTTCCTGAGGCTGACGGTCGACGGCTGAATCCCGTCGGGGGGAGCCTCCGCGTCTGGTCGAGAGTGTCGAATAGTGGCCGGAGAGAGCCGTCGTCGCTCATTCTGTGCTTCCCGATCAACCGCTTGGAAGGTACGCTGAGAGCACATGTTGCGCTCCGTGGCAGCGCGAACGCTGCTCGCCCTGATTCTGGTCACCTCGCTGGTTCTCAGCGCGGCTCCTGCCGCGTCCATCACCAAGGGCGAGGTCGACGAGGCGTGCGCCAATTCCCAGGCGGCCAAGGCCGTCCTCGACGAGGCCCAAGCTCAGCTCGACTCCGCCACGGCCGCCCATCAAGATGCCTACTGGAAGCGCGACGAGGTCTCCTACAAGCAGCTTGGTTTGCGGGCCACCATCGAATCTCATATCGAAGAGATCGATGAGATCCGGGACCGGGTGGTGGAGCGGGCGGTCGACATGTACATGGCGGGTGGGGCGGTTCAGCCGGGAATGCTCTTCAGCGCGGGCTCCGTCGAGGATGTGATCACAGGTCAGGCATACCTCGATGCGGCCACCAAAGATGACGTCCTGGCACTCGAGAGGCTCGAGGCGTTGAAAGTGACCCTCGATGAGTTGCAGGTCGAGTTCGCTGCGCAGAAAGCAGAGTTGGACGTCATCGAAGCGGAGCTGGCTTCCATAGCCCAGGATCAGCTTCGTCTGGTCGAACAGGTGAGTGCCGCGTTCAACGAACTGGATGCCGATTGTCGAGTCGCACGAGAAGCCTATCGAAGGCAACTCGCCCGTGAAGCGGCGCTGAAGGCGGCCCGCGCCTCCGGGGGCGCAGGCGGAGTCGGCGCCGAGGCCACTCCGGGGTTCATCTGTCCAATGCCGGCTCCGGTCTCGTTCATCAACGACTGGGGTTTCCCGCGCTCCGGCGGTCGGAGTCACAAGGGCACCGACATCTTCGCGGCCTACGGGCATTCGGTCGTGGCGGTCGCCAACGGCACCGTCCGCCTCCGGGCTGGTGGCCTTGGCGGAACCTCCGTCTGGTTGCATGCCGACTACGGAGTGAGCTTCTACTACGCTCATTTGAGCGGATATGCGGCCGGTATCAGCGACGGAGTTTCGGTGACAATCGGCCAGCTGATCGGCTACAACGGTGACACAGGGAATGCCCGCGGCGGTGCACCTCATGTGCACTTTCAGATTCATCCGGGCGGTAGTTCACGCCCGGCAGTGAACCCATATCAGACCCTGTCCCGGAATTGTTGAGAGGAGTGAGGTGAACGGAGAGCATCGCAGACGGATCGATCAAATCCTCGAAGAGGGTTTTCTGACAGGCCTCGAGAGCACCGACCTCGACGAACTCCGGGAGTTGCGCCGGATGACCGACGAGGTCGAGACGGAGCTCTCGTACTACCGCCGGCTTCTGCACGGTCGAATGGATCTGCTTTCGTTCGAGTTGCGCAGGCGTGCCGGTGAAGAGACTCGATCACTCATCGAGGCGCTGCCCGAGATCCTCGGATCGGGGGAACGGACCGGGCCTCTCGGCCGCGTGCCTGCCATCTTCTCGCCCGATCTTCCCGAAGAGCGACATCGACCGGTCGACAAGGTGCTCGGAGACGACTTCCTCACCCGGATGCCGGAGCTGAGCGAAGACGAGCTCACCGGGATGCAGGAACTCCTCGCCGAAACCGAAGAGCGGATCTCGGACCAGCGGCGAGCCGTGCAGAAAGTCTTCGACGATATTCAGGGCGAGATCACCCGCCGCTACAAGGACGGTGTCGCCGACAGCGTCGATCTCCTCTCCGACTGATCGATACATGATCGCCCGGGTCGTTCGATCGGGTGTCGTTGAGGCCACCCACGATGGTGCCGTTGCCGCCGTGGATACAGCGGGGCGGCTCGTTGCCTCATCGGGTGATATCGAGCGACGTTTCTTCGCCCGGTCCGCAGTGAAACCCTTCCAGGCATACAACTCGCTCCTATTCGGCGGAGAGATGGCTCCGGAGCGGGTGGCGGTTGTCGCAGCCAGCCACGGTGGCGACCCCGTGCATGTTGCGTATGTGGCCGGGATCCTCGCCGAGGTCGGCCTCGATGAGACTGCACTCCGCTGCCCGCCCGCCTGGCCGTCGTCTTCGGCTGCAGCTCGCAGGGTCGCCGCCGCGCCGGGACCCCGTCGCATCTGGCACAACTGCTCCGGAAAGCACGCGGCGATGCTCCGTGCTTGCTCTGTGCAGGGTTGGCCGCTCGAGTCATATGTCGATCCCGAACACCCATTGCAGCAGGCGAACTACACATTGATCGCGGAGGTGACCGGGGAGGACCCCGGGCCGGTTGGCATCGACGGATGTGGCGTGCCGGTCTTCCAGGTTTCGACTCTCGGGCTTGCTCGTGGCTTTGCCCGGTTCGCCGCGGAGCCGCGCTTGCGCGCCATCTGGTGGGCGATGCATCGCTTTCCGATGCTCGCTTCCGGGGTAGATGAGGCAGACGCCGGCATCGCCCGGACCATCGACGCTGCTGCGAAGCGGGGAGCGGAAGGGCTACTCGGCGTCGCAGTCAGGAATCGGATGGGTCTGGCAGTGAAGGTGTTCGACGGTGCCGGCCGCGCGGCCGGAGTGGGAATGACGGCTGCGCTGGATCAGCTGGGTATGTTGACACGGGCGGCCGGGGCGCAACTCCAGGCTATTGCCCGTCCCGTCGTCCTTGGTGGGGGAGTTCCGGTTGGTCGCATTGAATCGACACTGGAACTCGATCGATGAACTCACACCGGGATTGGACGAGCGCAGGGTTCTCTTTGCCTCCGGTGGCTCCGGTGATCGGGCCCTTCGGCTTGCCCGGGTTTCTGTCGACGCTGTGGGAGAACCTGGCATCCGAGGAAGCCGAGCTCTGCATCTTCGAGTCGGACGATGCGCTGGCGGCCCTGACTATCGGTCACGGGCGGCTCGAGTTCGTCGGACATCGCGATCTCGTCGACTATCGCAGCCCGCTCGGCGGCGGCGCGGCGGACCTGTTCCGAGAGGTGGTGGATTCCGTGCCGCCCGGGACCCGCATTCTGTTCGACTCGCTCCCGGAGGAAGCGGTTGAGCCGATCGGCTCAGGACTTGGCGAGCTGGGCCTCGATCATGTTGTCACCGTGCACACGACGGCCGCGGTGTTGTCTCTTCCAGACTCGTTCGATGACTACCTGACGTCGATCGGCAAGAAGGAGAGGCACGAGCTGCGCCGCAAGCGGAGGCGCTTCGAAGCCTCGGGCGGGTCGCTGGATCTGCAGCGGGCGACGACGGACGGAGAGGCGTTTCGCCGGTTCGTGGACCTTCATCGGAGATCTGACGGTGAGAAGGGCTCCTTCATGACGGACCGCATGGAGCGTTTCTTCGCCGCCCTGTATGCCCTCCCCGGGTGGGAGATCGACTCGCTGGTCACGGAGGCAGGAGAGGTCACGGCCGCTGCTTTCGGATACGTCGACGAGTCGGGTTATTACCTGTACAACTCGGCGTTCTCACCAGACCTGCGCCATCTCTCGCCCGGACAGGTGATGCTCGGTGCTCTGATCGAGAGAGCGATCGGGGAACGCCGCAGGATCTTCGACTTCTTGAAAGGCGAGGAGCCCTACAAGTATCGGCTGGGGGCTACGGAGCGACCGTTGTATGAGATCCTTGCGGTCAGATGATTTCCAGAGTCGCCTTCTTGAGTTATCACACGTGTCCGCTCGTTCCTCCCGGCTCGGGAGATGCCGGAGGCATGAACGTCTACATCAACGAGCTCGCCTCGATGATGGTCACCCTGGGGGTGGGGGTGGATGTGTTCACCAGGAGAACGGGAGCCGAGGATCTCGGCGTGGTGGAGGCGCCGGGCGGATATCGAGTTGTGCACGTGACGGCGGGCCCGTACGAGAGGCTTCCGAAGGTGGCCAGCGCCCCTTTCCTCGCTCCCTTTGCGGAGTCCGTGGCCGAGTTCAACGGTGGATATGATCTGCTGCACTCCCACTACTGGCTGTCGGGTTGGGCAGGACTCCTGCTCAAGCGCCGCCTGGGCCTTCCACTGGCCAACTCGTTTCACACACTCGGGCGGGTGAAGGACGCGACACGGCGAAGTGACGAGCCACCGGAGAGCTTGTTGCGAATCGCCGCCGAGCACGATGTCCTGGCCGGCTCGGATTGTGTCGTTGCCTCGACCCCCAGCGAGGCCGAGGATCTTCTCGGGCATTACGGAGCGGATCCGACCCGGCTGTGCATATCGCCGCCGGGTGTCAATCACGACGTCTTCACTCCGGGAGACAAGGAACGCCGGCGGGGCGAACTCGGGATTCCATCCGGTTCACCTGTTGTTCTGTTTGTGGGGAGGGTGCAACCGCTCAAAGGGATTGATGTCGCGGTGGATGCGTTCGCGTTGGTCAAACAGCAGCATCCTGCGGCGCGTCTGGTGATCATCGGAGGCCCGAGCGGTCCGCAGGGTGCAGCCGAACTGGATCAGGTCAAGGACCTCGTGACCGGGGCCGGGCTGGCGGGGAGCGTTGAGTTCCATCAGCCGGTGGTGCATAGAACGCTGGTCGGTTATTACCAGGCGGCGGACGTTCTGCTCGTTCCGTCGCGCAGCGAGTCGTTTGGACTGGTTGCCGTCGAGGCACAGGCGTGCGGTCTCCCCGTGGTGGCCGCCGACGTGGGTGGCCTCGCGCACGCAGTTGCAGATGGTGCTTCCGGATACCTGATCGATGGATGGGATCCGGCAGACTTCGCCTCAGCCGTGTGTGCCATCCTGGGTGACTCTGAACTGGCGGCACGACTCTCAAAAGGTGGAATCGAGCATTCCGGCCTGTTCTCCTGGAGGTCCACCGCCAACCGTTTCCTGGAGCTCTACGACGGGATCAGCCTCTAGCCGCCCAGCTCGCTCCGGTCGCCGGCCACAAACGCGAAAAAAGGCCTTCAGAAACTTGTCGACAGGGCCTTGTGCACAAGCCCCTGTGGAAACCTGTGGATTCTGTGGACAAGGCCCTTCTTGTTAGCTAGTTAGTATCATTTACTAAGGATTAGCAATAGTTGCATGGCTAAATAGTGCGAAAAACACCCCTGCAAGCCGGGTTGACTGATCGGCTTTTCCTCCTTAGTTTCGAAGGTGCAAAGCCCAAGGTGCTGAGGCCGGTGCAACCTGTCAGGGGAAGTGCGGGGAGCGTTCGGTCGAGGTTCCTTGGGCTTTGCTAATTCGAGTCGCCCGGCGGGTCGCCAGTGGGAGTCGACGACCGGCTGCTCGCGACGAGGCACCCGGGTCTCGACTCACTCCACGCAGAACAACCGCGCAGCCGACCGGCTCGTCATGCCTTGGTCGCATGGGTGGACGACGCGGTACTCCAGGGAGACGTGTCCTGCGGCGACGGTGGGTGTCGGATCGAAGAACAGGGGGGTCGTAGCCGCGCTGGCCGTCTTCGGCTGGGTGGTCGAGGTAGTGGGTGTGGTCGCGGCGGCTGGAGCGGTCGTGGTTGTGGTCGTCGCCCCGGCGGAAGGAGCGATCGTCGTTGTCGGAGGCGTCGTGGTCGTGCTGGGTGAGCCCACCAGACCGCTGGGTCCGAGCATGAACACGACGGTTATGTAGAGGTTTCCATCCGGCGCCCGATCGGCGCCGATTCCTATGTAGTTGTAGTTGCCGAGGATGTTGTCCCGGTGGCCGGGAGAGTCCATGAAAGCCCGGTGAAGGCGGTCGACGTTGGGTCCTACACCGACGTTCTCGCCGAGCGTCGACCAGCCGGTCGTCGCATTCGCCAGGTTCGGGCTGTGCGAGATGTACCCGTCGGAGATCATCGACGCGGTCCATACCCTGGCATCGTCGACCAGATCCCAGTAGACCTCGAGGCTGTTCATACCGCGTGCCGTCCGCTCGGCGTTGATCAGTGCGACCATCGAGGATTCGTCGGTCGAAGAGGCGCTTGCGAGGCCCGCAAACCCCACAGAAGCTACCGCCAGCAGCAGCCATGATATGAATATCCGCCGAATCATGGGTTTGACCTATCCGCCCTTGCTCCTGTTGGTATCGGCAGGAACCGGGAGGACTTGAATCGATTCAGCGGTCGAAGCCGAACATCACCTCGCGCAGATTCACTCTCTGAACCCGGTGGTCTTTGAGATCGATCCTCAGGGACCCCAATCGGAGCCCTTGCATTCCTTCACCGCAGTTGGTTATGACACGCAGGACCCCATCGGCGTACTCGAGCGCCCCGAGGCCGAGACACCGACCGCTGCCGTCTTGGACTCCGACCAACATGCCGTCGAGTCTTGCGAAATCGAGTCCCGCAGAAATGGTCGGCGCGAAAACGGTCGGCCGAACCCGCCACCTCTCCAGCGGTTCCGCGAAGGCGAGAGCGAAGCCCGCTTGGCGCCTGGCCGATCTCTCGTCGGGTGACACTGCCGAGACGTCCGGATGAACCGGAACCGTCTCGACCCGACCGGCGAAGAACCTGCGGAGCATACCGATTATCGGCTCCATTTCGGCGCCCCGCTGCAGGGCGACGACGAGCTCCGGCCGGCACAGCTCCATCTTGTGGTATTTCAAGGTCTGTCCGACAACTCCGGACACCGCTCCGGTTGTGTCTATGACCACGAGATCGGCGGAGCGACGTCCGACGTCGACCAGTGTGGCCGTGGCAAGCACCTGCTGGAGCACGAGTCGCTCGGGGCTGGTGGATCCGACGAATCGAAGATCGTCGGCCCTGGTGAGATCGTCGAGATCTTCCGCCTTGTTTATCCAGTGCAACCCGACGCAAGTCGGAGGGCCGACGGTGCTCTGCCCGACATCGGCGTCCACGTAGGCGATAGACCGTCCGGCCTTCACTCCCAGGGTCATTATCTGGTGTGCCAGAGTCGTTTTGCCGGTGTCCGGGGCACCCACGAGCATCACAACCCCGACCGTGGAGGCTATGTCCGCAGCGAGTTGGGCATGGATCGTCTCGGGCACGAGGCAATGGTAACGGCGTTCGGGATGATCGAAACCGAGCGCGGCTGCGGCCGGCTTCCGGCCCATGGCCGTTACTCGCGGCGGCTGCGGCCGCCGGAACCGGTCGAGGGGTGCCGATGGCCGATCCGAATACGGCCACGGTGGCCGCGTGGCGGCTGCCTGCAGCCTACGTGGCCTCTAGGCTTCCGGACATGTCCGACCCGCTTCCCATCTCTTTTCTCTCCGACTTCGGCCTCGATGATGAGTTCGTCGGCGTCGTGCACGGTGTCATAGCCCGGATAGCGCCCGACGTGCGGGTCATCGACGTGACCCATGGGATTGCGCGCGGAGATGTCCGAGCCGGTGCCCTGGCGCTGATGAGAGCGATTCAATACCTTCCGGAAGGTGTGGCGCTGGCCGTCGTGGACCCCGGCGTCGGTACCGACAGGAGGGCCATCGCCGCAGAGACCCCGTGGGGATACTTCGTCGGACCCGACAACGGTTTGCTCTCTCCGGCCGCCGCGATCGTCGGGGGGTCCGTGCGCGCCGTGAAACTCGACAACCCGGATTTGGTCCTTCCCTCGGCAGGAGCGACCTTTGAGGGTCGCGATCGGTTCGCCCCGGCGGCTGCCGTCCTGGCGTCGGGCCAGGCTACGCTCGACGAGTTGGGTCCGGTCATTGCACCCGATGAACTGACTCCCATGGTCCTTCCGCTGCCGGCAGTCGGGGAGGCTTCGGTGGAAGGCGAAGCATGGTGGGTCGACGCCTTTGGAAACGTGCAACTCAACGTTGGACCGGACGACTTGCGCGAACTCGGCGTGTCGGAGGGTCAGTCCGTCGATGTGATCGTCGGCCCGCTCAAACGAACCGCGACCTGGGTCCGCTCATACGGTGATGTCGAACCGGGAACACCGTTGCTCCATGTCGACTCTGCAGGAATGCTCGCGTTGGCCGTGAGAGAGGGGAGTGGCGCCGACTTCTTCGTTCTGCGTGCCGGAGGTCAGGTCGTGCTCAGGAAGCCATGATCTGGGCGATCTGGATCACGGCTGCAATCAAGATCACGGCCAGCAGGACAATGATGGAGATGGTGGTTCCCGGGCGCATCGGGGCTGCAGCATACTCTGGACGCGCTGAGACCTCCCCGAAGGGAGGTCTCAGCCAGAAGGGCCACTCCAACGTCCGCCGCAGGGGCGGGCTGGGAGGCTTTCCTCTTACAACTTCGGACGTGAACGTGCCCTTGGTTGTAGGGTACGGCGGTCGCCGTCGTAGCCCCTCAATCGAGCACCAGAGATGCTCGACGTCTCAAATATCGGCAAGGTAGGTTTGGAACTTGAGATCTTTTTCCCTCGATTTTCTGACCAGACCACAGTGTGGTCTGTGCGATGCTGCCGCGTCAATCATTTCGCGCGTGGCCGCAATAGCACGTGCCGGGATCAGGATACGGGATGTCACTCAGGATCCGGCGCTTTTCGATGAGTACGAGCATCGAATCCCGGTGGTCCTCGGCCCCGGCGAACGGGTCCTGGCGGAAGGACGGGTTGACTTCTGGGCGCTGCTGGCCGCCGTGCTCAAGGCACGAGCAAGATGGGCGGTAGGCAGTAGGCGGTAGGCGGGCTCATTCGCCTGTCGATTCCGGCGTTACCCGCCTGCAGGCGGCGCCACGTCGGTCGGCTCTTCCTCGGCAATCAACCCGCACGCCGATAGTGTCTCTTCGACCGGCGCACCGCCGAACCTGATTCGCTCGAAAGCGGCAACCGCCCGGATCTCTTCCTCGCTGAGGTCGGCCTGGAAGCCGGGCATGCCTCCCTGGACCGGCTTGTCCTGGGCGCCGTAGGTACCGCCGAAGTCGACCGACCAGCCGTTCGAACCCAGCTCGATCCAGGTGATCTGATCTTCACAGGATGGCCAGGTTTCGAGAACCGCCCCTCCCGACATGGCCGGTCCCGTGCCTCCCTGGCCGTTCGAGCCGTGGCACGAACCGCACTGGGCGCCGACACCGTAGACCTCTTCGCCGATGGCAAGGAACGAGGCGGCTTCGGCCCCACCCCCTCCGCGACCTTCGAACGGTGATCCGTCACAGTTGACGAGTGATCCATCGAAGGCGACCTGAAGTCGGCCGCCTTCGCCGCAGGCGACGCCGTTCGAGTTCACGACCAGATAGAGCAACCCGAACAGCGGGATGATCAGGAAGGCCGCCACGATCCAGGAAGAGAAGCCGGAGCTCGCGCCGGCCTTTTGCACGGATTCCGCCGGTCGAACGGCGGCCGCTTCCTTCGGCTCGAAAGCTGTCACGGCCGGCGGCTCGGTCGGGGCAGTCTCGGGTTGGGATTCGACCTCGTCCACGGTTGCGGCGACCTCGACGGGTGGTGCGGCTTCAGTGGTGCTGCTCGCCGCCGGTGGGGGCGCCGCAGGTGTCGACCCTCCGCCGGTCCACGCCGCCAGGATGTCGTCGGGTGTGACACCGGCGGCCGTCGCTCGAGCTTCCGCAGATCTCCGGATCAGAGCCTCGGAAGCTCCGAATTGGCCGGCGAGTGTGGCTAGATGTTCGCTGGTCACTTTGATTCCAGGAGGTAGGCAACAATGGATTCGATGTCCCGGCTCGACAGATAGTCAAACGACGGGTGGCTGCTCTCGGGGAAGGCCGCCGGGTCTGTCAGATAGCCGGTCAGCCGGCTGCCGCTGTCGGTCGGTGCACGTGAGCCGACGTGAGCCAGATCAGGGCCGAGACGTTGAAAACCGGGAACCAGCGGGCTGTCCGAGAGCGTGACGACGCCCAGATCGGCGTCTGTGACGATCGGCCGGACCTGCTGGGTGTGACAGTAGGCACAACCCTCGGCAAGATAGACCTCGCGGCCCTGCAGAGCGTCTGCGGACAGCTCGATCCTCTCGACCGCATCGAGCGTCTGGGCGTTGGGAGAGGACGAAGGGGCGACAACCGTCGCGATCAGCATGATCGCGAAGATGACCAGAGAGCCCAGCACCAGGCTGCCGAGTGATCCGGAGGAGACCGGCTCTGGTTCGCGCAAGGGGGCGGGTGCCTCTTCCTGCCGGGTTGCGGCCGGTGCGGATGCCTGCTCCTCTGCGGGAGCAGGTGACACCACTGCCTGTTCGGTGACCGCCTCCGGTTTGGGCTCCGGCAGCACCGGTTCCGGTTCGGGTGGCGCAGCCGGCTCCGGCCGTACCGGCGCGGGCGGCGCCGCGGCACCGGACCAGGCCGCCAGCACCGCGTCCGGAGTTGTTCCCAGCGCGGCAGCACGGGCGTCGGCAGAGCGCCGTACGAGGGCCTCCGAAGCGGCGAGCTGTTCGGCCAGGGCGGCGGTCAGTTCGTTACTCACCGTCGGCCTCCTTGGGAACCAGGACTTCCTGTGCGACGGGTGAACCGGACGTGACGGTCCGGTATATCAAGTAGCCGTGGGCGAGCTGCCCGCAGAACGTGACCATCACACCGATCAGAACCAGGATCTGGAGTATCGAGACGGCACTGAGAGTATGGACGAACCCCTCACCCGTGTTCACATAGGCGCCGCTGTAGTTGCCGCCGGCCCAGGTGAAGCCGGCCGCCAGCCCCTCGAGCCACAGGGCAATCGAGGCGACCGACACTCCCACGAGCGTGAGGCGCAGATGCCAGGCGGCCGTACCGGTGTCGAAGAGGTCCCGACCCAGGATGCGGGGCAGCACGGCATATACGAAACCGGCGGTGATCCAGCCACCGATGCCGAACAGAATGAAGTAGGAGGTCCCGTCCCACCATGAGGTGAGCCCGACGACGGCTGCAACAGACCGGAATCCCGCCAGCGCCGACAGCACGATCGGAACCGGTATGAGCAGAGCGCCGGCCAGGGCGAAGCGAAGGGCTATTGACCCGCGTATCTCCTCCCGGTGGTCACGGAGGGTGCCTGCAACGTTGATGAAGCTCGTAATGGCCACGACGACCAGCAGAAGACCGAGGACTATTGCCGTGGTCTCCAGCCATTCGGGGCCCGGGCCGTGGGTGAATCGGGCATATCCGGATGCCCCTCCGGCGAGAGCGAGCGTCCAGAACCCGATCCTGGCCAGCTGGTCGCTGAAGAGAGCACCCCGACCCGTCAGCTTGGGAGCAAGGTAGAAGACGATGCCGAGTCCGCTTGCCATGACCCACAGGTAGTGGACTGCTGAAGTCGTGAAGGCGGAGAGAATCGAAACGCCGACCGGTTCGAGCCCGGGAAGACTCGCCGCGGCGGCGATGGCTGGGAGCCAGACCAGGGCGGCCACCACATATAGGAGAGCCGACGGCGGTGCATCCGATCGGCGTCTCATCGACGCGGCAACCACGAAAGCAGGAACCGCCAGCGCCACGACCAGCAGGAGATCCGCCCAGATCGGGAACTCGAAGAGCTCGAAGCCGTCGCCCATTCCGAGGCCAACGGAGAGAGCGCCGACCACTACCACCGCCGCCGTGAACCAGAGGTTCAATCCGGCCAGCCGGACGTACCGAAGCGGGGCGCCGCTCAGCCGCGGCATGAGGTAGTAGGCGGCACCTATCAGAGTGATGGTCAGCCAGCCGAACACCGCGATGGCCGTCGCCATCGGCCGGAGTCGGCCGTACGTCCAGAACCCGAAGCCATCCAGCACTCCGGGAAACACCGCTTTGAGAACCTGCACAGTCGTCAGGAAGCCTGCGACGAGAAGGAATGCGGTTCCAAGGAGCAAGTGCTGGCGGGCGACCGTGTCGCTCGTAGCCGCCGCTCTAGAGGTTGTGCTGTGCTGGGCCTCAGCAACCAACGTGGGTCCCTTCTGGTCGTTTGGGCGACAAGAGACTAATGGATGAGAGGCACCGTCGCCCGCCGCGCTCCGATCTGCGTCCGGAAACCGGCAGCCGGGCCGGGACACGAATCGAATCTTGGGGTTCATTGCCACCGTAATTGTCAAGCGCGACTCGCGACTCTTCCCCGCCGACTCACGTCACGCCGCTCATGCGACTAAAGTCGCCGCTGCCTGAGGGAAGTGCGCGGCGGGGTCCGACCTGCCTCGGAAACGAAACGAACGTGAAGGCATTTGAGCAGTGCACCGTCTGAGCCAACTAGACGATAAGCAAAGGATGCGGCTGGGTTCCGCCTTGTTCTCCGTCGGTCTGTTTCTCCTCGCGTTCGGCGTCTTGTTCGCTCATTACTCCGGATTCCCGGAAGGCGAGAAGGTCGACTACTTCGGATGGTTTCCGCGCGGCTGCATGATTGGCTCCGGACGCTGCATTCCGTGGTACTCCGCCGGCCAGCTAATTGCGACGGGCGGATCGCAGCTGGGCATCGCAGGCGCCCTTCTCATGTGGGTGGCGAACCAGCGGATGACCTGGGCCCGCGCCGGACTTGCCGCCTTCCTGGTGTGGATCGAGTTCATCATCATCTTCGGAATCGTCCCGTCGGAGTGGCTCAACTTGAGTCAGGGTCCGCTCGAGATGACCCGTCAACGCATCGCATTCACGATTCCCTCATGGCTGGTGCTCGGCAACGAAGTGTCCATCAGCTGGGCTGCAATCAAGGACGCGATCTCCGGTACCTACAACTTGGCCGTCCTGGGTGGAGTGATCGTGTTCGCCTACAAGATTCAGGGATGGGGCAAGACCGAACCCAAGGCCGCCCGGGCAGCCAAGAGTTCTACCTACGGGCGCCCTCTCACGCGGGGAGAGCGCTAGATGGCTCGTACTGATGCCTGGATCGAAGCCCCTCCGTTCCGCGAGGACTATCAACTGACCCTCGTTGAGACCGATACGCTGCAGAACGCGGTCCGCCCCAAGCAGTTCCTGCACATTGACGAGGCCGAATGCATTCTGTGCGAGGGCTGCGTCGACATCTGCCCGTGGAAGTGCATCGTCTACCTCTCCCTCGCCGCGATCGACGAGGCGCACGGCGTGATGGACCCGTCCGACGAAGAGGGAGCATTCGGGTTCTTCGTGGTCGATGAGGAGGCCTGTACCCGGTGTGCCTTGTGCATCGACAGGTGTCCGACGAATGTGATCACCCTCGGCAAGTTCGCGGGGTCGGTATCGGCCACCGCCTCCGAGGCGGGCCTCCTCGAGGCGCCCTGGCAGGTCGACACGGGGCAAAGGGATTTCAAGAACGGTTATGTCTACGGCATCCGCAGGTAACGGGAAGGTATAGCGAAGTGGCGAACGGCAACGGCAAGACTGGTTTGCTGAATACGGTGCAAGAGAAGGCATCGGAACTGGGCGATCGCGTGACGAGCAGTCAGGCCTGGGATTCGGTGTTCCGTCCGGGTTCGCCGTTCAAGAAGGGACATACCGACAGTCCTCGCAACCGGTCCTACGTTGTGATGAACAACGTGCTCTATCACCTGCACCCGGTGAAGGTGAAGCGGCACGGAGTGCGGCTCTCCTATACGCTCTGTTTGGGTGGCCTGAGCTTCTTTCTGTTCATCCTGCTGACGATCACGGGCATCTTCCTGATGTTCTACTACCGTCCCACGGCTGAAGCCGCCTATGCGGATGTCGCCGCGCTATCGACGAGTGTCGCCTTCGGGTCGCTGGTTCGGAACATGCACCGTTGGGGTGCGCACCTCATGGTCCTCACCGTTTTCCTGCACATGAGTCGCGTCTTCTATCACGGGGCCTACAAGCCGCCTCGCGAATTCAACTGGGTCGTCGGAGTAGTCCTTCTGCTGCTCACGCTTCTCTTGTCGTTCACCGGATACCTCCTGCCGTGGGATCAGTTGGCGCGGTGGGCCGTCACCGTTGGTACCAACATGGCGGGGTTTGTGCCGGTGTTCGGTGATCAAGTGCGGTTTGCCTTGCTTGGCGCAGCCGACGTCTCGGCCGACACTCTGCTGCGCTGGTATGTGCTTCACGTCCTGTTCCTGCCGTTCATCATTGTCGTGTTCATGGCCGTTCATTTCTGGCGAGTCCGGAAAGATGGCGGCATCTCAGGTCCGCTGTAAGGAGCTCCATTGGCCGAGATACCTGAAGAACTCCTACGGAGATCGGCGGAGGCCCGGGCGGCCGCCACGGGCCTGCCCTTCGACGAGGTGTACGCAGAGATGCTGGCCGCGGTCGGCGGGGCTACCGCCCTGCCGGTCGTCGAGACGGCGCCTCCCGATGCAGAACCGGAGCATCCGACGCGACTTCCCGAGGACCTCCTCGACCGGGAGGCCGAGGCGCGCGCCAAAGCGCTCGGAGTCTCCAAAGAAGACGCCGTGGCCGAGCTCAAGGGCGAGAAGAAGCTCGTCATCCCCGCGAGCGAACCTCAGGGGGTCACTCCGGCCGGCGGGCCGGAGCCGGAATCGGAACCCGGGCCGGCAGAGGAAGCGGCGCAAGCTCCCGTTGAAGCAGCCCCGGCCTCTGCTCCGGCACCGGTGCCGGAACCTGCTTCTTCCGGTGAACTCGATTACGCGGCGGCCGCCGGTGCTGCCGGTATGCCCGAGAAGTTGTTCAGGCGGAGTGTCGAGGCGAAGGCGAAGGCAAAGGGTGTGGATCCGGCGGTTGTGCTGGCCGAGATGACCGGCGCAGAGC
>DATIPS010000059.1 GCA_035471805.1 Acidimicrobiia bacterium
GGATGGCCGCCGGTCAACACGATCAGGTCGGCCCCATCCACTGCCGCAGAGAGCCTGTTCTCGAAACCATCACCGGGGACTCCGACGGTGACCGACGCACCGAGACGCCTCCAGTAGTTGCGGGCCAGTACCGCCGTGGCGGCCATGAGGCGGCGACTCGACGCGGCCGGGACGACCACCACATTCGGCCTGCTGGATCCAACCTCCGACATCATCCTGCGATCGATCGATTCGCATCCTTCGAGGTGTTCGAGCCCGCCAAGCAGGGCAACTGGTCCTTGAGTGGTCATGCGACGCTCCCTTCGGCTTTCAACGCAGGCGGGACTCGTTGCCCGCTGCGTCGGAGGATCTGAATGGCGGAGGGCAGTCCTGCTGCAACAGGAAGCCAATAAGAGAGGAGTCGATAGGAGAGGACCGCGACGACGGCTACACCGGCCGGAATACCGAAGGCTGTGTACGTGACCGACATGGCGGTTTCGAGAACTCCCAGCCATCCGGGCGTCAGCTCCGGCAGCGCCTGGAGGAGGTTCGCCAGCCCGTATCCGATCAGCAGCGCTCCGATGCTGAGTCTGTGTCCGAAGGCGTCGAATATCACCCAGAGGGCCGCGGCATCCAGAATCCACGATGCGGCGGCCCAGCAGGAGACGATCACGAGGCGGCGTCCGCCCCGCAAGCCGGCGATAGCCGCCTCGAGATTGTCTTTCCGGGCGCCATCGGGTTCGTCGACACCGGACCGGCCGAGAGCCCTGGCGAAGAGCGCCTGAAGCCGGACACGCCAGCGGGGGCGCCTCATCGCAATCACGAACCCGGCGCCGATCAAGATCATTGCGGTCAGGGTGACCGCCGGGGCGATCAGGTAAGACGGGGCCACGACGCCCGACGCGGCGGCGACGGCCACGCCGCCGAAGACGATGCTGCTCAATGTGGTCATCGAGACCCACCACGAGACGATCATCGAAGCGATGGTCAGCGTCCCCGGGTTACCCAGAGCCATGAGTTCGCGTGCAGCAAAGACACTGCCGACCGCGCCACCGCCGGGCAGAATCCGGCTCAGGGTGAACGCTCCCATCGAAACGCGCACGGCCGCACGCTTCCTGGCGACTCCGCCCATTGCCATCAGCGCCGACCGATACACCTGGGCGAGACTCCAAGTCCAGGCCACTTCGAGCAGGATGGCGGCGAGCACGTAGGTCGACTTCGTGGTCGCCAGCATCCTGACGGCTTCAACGATTTCCGTCCATCCGGATCTGACGAGCCGGGTCATGAATCCGACGGAGGTCGCCATGAGAGTCCATCGGAGTACGGTGGCCGGGCGAGGCTTCCTCAGCGGCTTGCGAGCATCTTCCGTGGGGGTGTGTGTTTGTGTCCTCATGGGGACACGATCTCGAGAAACACTCGCGGCGCCTATCAGGGATGGCCCCCTGGGGGTGATTCCCCAGGGTCGCCGCCGCCCTCTTAACGTCCGAGAAGAACGGCGAGGACGGCCCGGGCTAACGGCCGCCTTCCGGCCCTAATCGTCCGACGATTCCACCTGATCGTCGGGTCGGAGGAATCCGGTCTCGAACGCGATGCGGGTGATCTCGTGCCTGCTCTGGGCGTTGAGCTTTCGGAAGATGCTGCCCATATGGTTCTCGAGCGTTTTGACGCTCATGTCGAGGTTGGCGGCCGTCTCTCGATAGGTGTAGCCGCGGGCGATCAACTCCACGACCTCACGCTCCCGGGGGGTGAGCCTCTCCAGGCCTTCGGCCTCAGGCGCATCGGAGTCGATGTCGAGCAGGAATCCGGCGACTTCCCTGGAAACCGGCCGGCGTCCGGCCATCGTTTCTGCGATGGCACCCATCAGTTCGTGTTCTTCGCTGCTCTTGACGATGTATCCGTCTACCCCGGCGTTGAACATGCGGACGACGTCCAGTCGCGAAGTTGAAACCGTGAAGCACAAGAATCGCGCCTCGGGGAAGACGGGCCGGACTGCCTTGACGACGGCTTCGCCACCACCACCGGGAAAATGAACATCCAGCAGCACGAGATCCGGGCGCCGCTCGACGATCATCTCGATGGCCGACGAAGCACTGTCGGCGGAGCCGGCCACGTCGTGATGCTCGGCGACTACATCGACGAGTCCTCGCCGCACGATCGGATGGTCTTCGACGATGAAGACTCGAAGTGCTTCGCCCGGCGTCACGAGATCGGAACCTCGATTGTGACTTCGGTCCCTGTGTCGGGACCGCTGTCGATCCGGGCAGTACCCCCGACCGGGGATAGTCGATTGAGCATCGACCGTTCCTTGCCGCGCAGGATACGATCGGCCGCATCGGGGTCGATACCGTTCCCGCGATCTCGAACGCGGGTCGTGGCGATTCCGTTGGCAATCTCGCTGTAGACATCGATGCGCAGCTGTCCGGAATGCTTCGCCGCATTGACCATGGCTTCCCTTGTGACCTTCAGCCCGACTTCAAGAGTGCCGTCGACTTCGGTGTCGCTGCGGACCAGGACGTCGATCTCCACCGACGGGAAGAGGTCCTCGACCTCGTCGCGAATCTCCATCAGCGCTGCCCGGTAGCTCTTCTCATATGGGGAACTCAGATCCTCGATGGTCCGGCGCAGCTCACGCTCCTGGCGGCGTGCGGCATAGCGAACCTGCATCGGATCCTCGGCGTGTGTCCGGATCGCATGAAGGGTCTGCAATACCGAATCGTGCAGTCGTTGAGCCAGCGCGGCTCGTTCCTGATGCCGGGCACTCGCTTCCTGTTCGGCGGCGAGCTGCTGTTCGGCGGCGAGACGGAGAGCCTCGCGTTGTCGCAAGGCATCGAACGCCCAGCCGATGATGAGACCCAGAACTGGAAACTGGAATGTGCCGGCGGTGCGCACGGCACCGAGGTCCATGATGTCGTGGAGGACCGCGTGTTCACCGAGCAGTACCAGCGAGGCGACCATGGTCCAACGCAGGTTCGTGGCGAACGCTACGACGAATAGCCATGATCCAGGAAAGCCACCGCTGAAGAAGTCGTCCGTCCCGGCTATCGCACCGCCGGCGGACAGCAGGAGGACGACGGCACCATCTAAAGCCACAAACCACAAACTGCCGAGGATCCGATTAGTCCGGGATGCCCAGATGGTGAACCCTGTCCAGGACACGGCGAGCGCACCGCCCGCATACAGGACGCCGTGATTGCCCGGTAGCTCTCTGTAGAGGGTCACGGCGATCAGCACGAGTGCCCACAGGCAAACGAGTATGCGGTACTGGACAACCACCCATTTCAGGGTGCCGTCGACCGGCCGCACGGCCACACTGCTGCGCGTCGTCCTCCCCATCGCACCTCAACCTACCCTCCGGCCGTTCATCCCGATGTTTTCGCGCGACATTCGGTAC
>DATIPS010000060.1 GCA_035471805.1 Acidimicrobiia bacterium
ATCCTTGACGGTCATAACCCCTGTGTTATAATCTCCAACGCTGAAAGCAGAGCATCGTTGCGGGGTGGAGCAGTGGCAGCTCGTCAGGCTCATAACCTGAAGGTCCTAGGTTCGAATCCTAGCCCCGCTACCTGCTATTGAGCGCCCGAGAGGGCGCTCTTGATTCCCGAGAGCTGGGCCCGTCTCCCTGCATCAAGGGCCACGTCCGTCGGGCATTCGCAGGGAAACGGAAGGGGAACGATCGGTCGAGCGGTTTGAAGTGGGGCGTCGCTCCGGGTACCATCGTGGGCCAACGCAACGACACGTCTCGGTTTGGGATCGAGGTTTCCACAGTGAACAGAACAGCGATGCACAAGTCGGCATTCCTTTCCGGATCCGTGATCGCTGCCCTCTCGGCAGCCTCGTTGCTCGCTGCGTGTGGATCACGAGCTCCGACGGCAACCCCAACGCTGTCCGTCGAGCAAGTTCAGACGGAGGCCGTAGCCACGTTCGCCGCCGGCCTGACATCGACGGCGGCCGCGCTGCCGACGAACACCCCGACGGAGACCGAGACCGCGGCGCCGATGGCCACGATCACGATCGCCGCGTCGGCCACCCAGCCGCTTCCCCCGACCAGCGGAAACGCCCCGGCGGCCTGCCTCGGAATGGCCTTTGTGTCGGATGTGACGATCCCGGACAACACCAAGCTGACACCCGGAGAGAAGTTCACGAAGACCTGGCGCGTGCGCAACAACGGCACCTGCGCCTGGGAGTCGGGGTTCACGTTCCGGTTTATTGGGGGCGAGGCGATGGGCGGGGCACCGGTCGTCCTCTCCGAGGCCGTCCAGCCCGGCAAGGAGACTGACCTGTCGGTCGCCCTCACCGCGCCAGGCTCGGCCGGATCCTACCGAAGCAACTGGCGCATGACGAACAAGAGCGGCGCTTTCTTCGGCGACGAGGTCTACGTCCTCATCTCTGTCGGCACCTCGACGGCAACTGCGAAGGCCTCGGCCACGGCCACGGCGACCTCCTCCCAGACGCCGACTCCGACGGAAACGGCAACGAACACAACCGCTCCCTAGCACCTTGAGCCCCAGCCTCCTGGCGGCTTCCTGTTGGTCGCCCTGGGCTGCCGCAGGTGAGGCATCGCACGTCCGGGACGCGTCCCAGGCCGAAGGCCAGTCCCTGGAACGGCTTCCCGCACACCCGAGAAGTGGCATCTTGACATCGGCCCACGCGGTCTCGCAACCTTTCCACGTTGATGCATTCGGCCGGGCCTCGCAAGCTACGTGGGGAATCGGCTTCGAGCGCAACCATCCAGGCTCCTAGACGACGGCTTGTGACATCTGTCACTTTGCGTCCGAGATACAATTGCTGTCACCAAGAGGAGGCAATGATGAGGGACATCACCCGCATGGCGATTCTTCTTCCAGTGGCCCTGGTGCTCGTCGCCTGCGGCGGCGCCGGGCCTGCGACCGCAGCACCGGCCGCGACCCCACAGACCGCGGCGGCCACGCTCGAAGGGACCGTCTGGCAGTGGACTCAGACGACAGAGACCCAGCCGGCATCCCAGTCGGTTGTGCCCGACCCGGAGAATTACTCGATCGTCTTCGGAGAAGACGGTCAGGTGGTGATCCAGGCGGACTGCAACGTTGTCCAGGGGGCCTATGAGTCGTCCGATTCGAGCCTAACGATCTCTCCCGGGCCTTCGACGATGGCCTTCTGCGGGGAGATGTCGAGCGATACGTTCTTCCTCGGGTACCTGGAGCAGGTCGATACGTTCGAACTGAAGGACGGGACCCTGGTCCTCGGCTTCGGGGGCGGCGCCGGGACGATGACTTTCGCCGATGCCGGCGCAGCCGCCGGGACTGGCGAGGCTGTCGCCCGCGGAATCGAGTGGCAGTGGTCGGAGCTGACCGAAGCCGAACCGGCCAGCCAGTCCGTCGTTCCAAACCCTGAGAGCTACACGCTCACGTTTCAGCCGGACGGCACCTACGCCGTGAAGGCCGACTGTAACCAGGTGTTGGGCGCCTACACGGTCCAGGATCAAGTGATGACGATCTCGCCGGGTCCGTCCACCCTCGCACTTTGTGACCCCGAGTCATTGGACACGATGTACCTCGATCTCCTTTCGCGTGTCACCTCGTTCAGCCTGGAAGGTGGAACCCTGACGCTGTTCGTCGATGGCAACGCCGCCCGGATGGTCTTCTACCCGGCCGAGTAGCGGCCGACGACACTCCCGAAGGAGGTTGCTGAACCATGAAACGGACTCTGATCGTCCTCTCGCTCGCCGCCCTGGCGGCGGTCGCCGCCACCGTGTGGCAGACGTCGAGCGACCCGGCCGTGTTCCTCGGCGAGCCCCGAGGCATGGACACCTTTGACACGAAGACGAACTGGACGCTGTTTGACAACCAGTGCTTCAAGTCGGAGGTCACGGGTGGGAAGTACCTGATGACCGCCAAGGGCCTGCAGGGCACGCCATGCTGGGAGCTGACCTGGCCCCAAGTCGACAACTTCTACCTCGAAGTCACCGTCGATA